>JAIEPP010000212.1 GCA_019748335.1 Xanthobacteraceae bacterium | reverse complement strand
GTGATTGATCGAGGTGCAGGTCGAATAGCGGTAGCCGCGATACATCAGCGTCGCTGGATAGGCGCCGTGGCTGAAGGCGAAGTTGCGGACGAACTCGTCGATCTCGGAGGTCGGGACGCCCTCCTTGACCACGTCGGTGAGTTCGTCGAGGCATTTGGCGACCAGGGCGCCCGCCTTGCGCATGCCGGCGAAGGCGCTCTGTCCGTGCAGCTTGATCTGGCCGGTTTTTCGCAAGGAGGTATCTGTTGCTTCGATGTAGCTCATGGGCGGGTCATGCTTTGGCGGGCAGGGGATCGGTAACGGGCTGATTGGCAGCTAATTTAATGATCGGGACGCTCTGCCGCAAGCTGCAAAAGGCTAGCCGGAAGCCTCGATCACGGTCTCGACCGGCAGCGCGCCGCCGCGGACCCGGATTTCCCGCACCGGATAGGGCACCCTTATGCCCTCGCGCTTGAATACGTCCCACAGCGCCAGCATTACGTCGCTCTTCACATTGTCCATGCCGTCGGGGTCGGCGATCCAGAAGGTCAGGGAAAACTTCATCCCGGCTTCGGCGAATTCCGTCAGGATGCAGTTCGGCGGCTTGTTCTTGATGGCGCGCGGGGCAGCGGCCGCGACCTCGATCGCCAGCTTGCAGACCAGCCTTGGTTCGGCGTCGTAATTGGTGCTGAACAGTACCTTCACCAGCGTGTTCTTGTCGGTATAGGTCCAGTTCACGACCTTCTGCGTCACCAGATCCTCGTTCGGAATCAGGAATTCGCGGCCGTCGCCGGCGGCGACCGAGATATAGCGCGTCTTCATCGCGCTGATCCGCCCCGAGCTGTCGCCGATGGTGACGAGGTCGCCGGGTTTGACGGATTTGTCCGCCAACAGGATGATGCCCGAGATGAAATTGGCGACGATCTTCTGCAGGCCGATACCGATACCGACGCCGACCGCGCCGGAGAAGACCGCGAGCGCCGACAGGTTGATGCCGACCGCGCTGACGGCGATCGCCACCGCGATCACCATCAGTCCCATCCGGATCATCTTGACCAGCAGCACCTGGATCGACGGCGTCAGGTCGGTGGAGCGGTTGATCCGGCTTTCGACGAAATTGCTGGCGACGTTGGTCAGCCACAGCGCCACGATCAGGAGCGCACCGAGCTTGATCAGCACCAGCGGCGTCAGCCGCAGTCCGCCGAGCACGATCGACACCGGATCGGAGTCGAGCAGCTCAAGCGTCGGCCCGAGCTGGCCGAGGACGCTCAAGGCCGCGATCAGCCAGGCCGAAATCGACACCACGCGGACGATGAAGGCGTTGCGGATCACGGAGGTAAAAAGCCGGATTCCCAGCCAGGCCAGCGCCAGCTTGGCGGAAACGGCGAGCAGGTAGCTGCGGCTCGGCCAGGTCGAATGATACATCGTGAACCGCGCCGCGATCACCAATATCGCGAATACGACGGTGGAGGCGCTGCCGACCAGTACATGGGCCAGACGCCGCAGCGGCAGCGGCCATTTCATCGCCACCGAGGACATGTCGACGCGGGCGCGGATCGCCGCATCGGCCGCATAGGCAATGCCGAACGCGGCCAGGATCAGGCCGAACTGCAGGTAGAACCAGGGTGAGGTAACCTCCGCGCCCAGCGATCTCAAGGTCGCGTGCACAAACTCGATAACGTCCTTCGGGTCCATATCCATCCGTAAAATCTCTTTTCGGCCTCAGCGGGCGAACGTGATTCGAATTTCGGCGAGAATCCCATAAGCACGGAACCGACGCCATCGATACACAGGCCAGGAAGACGAGTTAGGTCGGCAAATCGGGCACTTTGCCGCTGCCATGAGAAATGGGTTGGCGTCGAAGTGTGGCAACGATAAGGATGCAAACCCAAGTATTTGCAATGATTTGTGAGAGCTTATGGCTTCGCTGGACTCCGTCAGCATAGCGGTCTTTCTCGGCGCGATTCTGGTGATGGCCGGAATCCTGTCGAGCCTGCTCGCGCTGCGCTTCGGCGCACCGTTGCTGCTGGTGTTCTTGCTGATCGGCATGCTGGCGGGCGATTCCGGGCCGGGCCGGCTCCAGTTCGACGATGTCCGCACCACCTATCTGGTAGGCTCGGTGGCGCTGGCGCTGATCCTGTTCGACGGCGGTTTGAAAACCCGATTTCAGAGCATCCGCACCGTGCTGGCGCCGTCGATGGTGCTGGCGACGGTCGGCGTGCTCTTGACCGCACTGATCACGGCACCGGTCGCCAGATATGTGCTCGATCTGAACTGGACCGAAGCCTCGCTGGTCGGCGCGGTGGTCGCCTCCACCGATGCCGCGGCGGTGTTCCTGCTGGTGCACACCCAGGGCCTGCGGCTGCGCCCCCGTGTCGGCGCGACGCTGGAAGCCGAATCCGGCACCAACGATCCGTTCGCGATCTTCCTGACCCTGATGCTGGTCGAATATATTTCCAGCGGCGAGAGCTCGTTGGCGCACATTGCGATCGAATTTGCCCGCGAGGCCCTGTTGGGCATGGTGGTCGGCTTCATCGGCGGACGCCTCGTCGTGCTGGCGCTCAATCGCGTCGCGCTGCCGCAGGGGCTGCATGCGCCGTTCGTCACCACCGCCGCCCTGGTGATTTTCGGCGCCGCGCAGATCGCCCATGCCTCCGGCTTCCTCGCGGTCTATCTCGCCGGCATCATCATCGGCAACCGGCCGACCCGGGCGCATAATTCGGTGGTTACCTTCCTCGATGCCGCGACCTGGCTGGCGCAGATCGTGATGTTCGTCCTGCTCGGGCTTTTGGTGTCGCCGCAGCGCTTGCTGAGCAGCGCGGGCGCTGCGGTCATCGTCGCTTTCGCGCTGATGCTGGTCGCGCGTCCGGTCGCGGTTTTCCTCTGCCTGGCGCCGTTCAAGTTCAACTGGCGGGAAAAAATCTTCATCGCCTGGACCGGCCTGCGCGGCGCGGTCGCGATCTTCCTGGCCTCGATCCCGATGCTGGTGGGGCTGTCGAAGGCCTATCTCTATTTCGACGTCGCCTTTGTCGTCGTCTTCATCTCGCTGCTGCTGCAGGGCTGGACCTTGGCACCCGCCGCACGTCGCCTGCACGTGGCGCTGCCGCGCGCCGAGCGCGGGCCGCGGCGCGTCGAACTGGATCTGCCGGGCCAGCTCGAACAGCAACTGGTCGGCTATCCCGTGCGGGCCAAAAGCCTGTATTTCCGCCGCGGTCTCATTCCATCCTGGTCGAAGCCGACGCTGGTGATCCGCGACCAGCGGATCTTGACTCCGGCGGAGGCCGATCCGGTCGCGGCCGGCGATTACATCTATCTGCTGGCGCCGCCGGAAAAGGCCGAGGCGCTGGATCGTTTCTTTGTCGAGATGGCGCCGAGCTCGGCGCCCGATCCGCATCTACTCGGCGATTTCGTGGTTCTGGGCGAACACACGCTCGGCGAACTGGCCGAGATCTACGGCGTCGTGGTCGCCGATGATCAGGCCCAGCTGACGCTGGCGGACTATTTCGACATTCATCTCGATTATGCGCCAAAGGAAGGCGCCGAACTGGTGCTCGATCCCATCGTGCTGGTGGCGCGCAGCATCGGCGGCGGCCGGGTCAACGTCGTCGGCCTCCGGCTGCCTGAGGAAGAGGAACCGGCCGTGCCGCTGACGCGTGCGCAGTCGTTCAAGCGCAAGCTCGCGGAGATCTGGTCGTCGGTCGCGGGGGTTTAGGGCGCAGGCCTCGTAGCGACCTTTCCAGGCACGTTGCGCCGCGAGAGGGCGGACGCGCATCTATCCCCGTCATTGCGAGCCAACGGGTCGCGCGAATGCGCGCCCGATGACAGGCTCCGCGAAGCAATCCAGCTATCCGTTATGCCGCGCGATGGATTGCTTCGCTTCGCTCACAATGACGCGATTCCGGGTCCCTCGGGCCATCCCGGAATGACGGTGCAGAGGGTCGGGTTGCCATTTCCGCTGTTGAGCAAACCCCGGACTATCACTACCTTGGCCGCGAGGCCGCCCGGCGGCCCAACGGTGGAAACGCAGGAGAGACAGCAAATGTCCGGCCCCCTCGACGACCAGCTCGGCTTCGCGCCCGATTACGATGCTCCGGTCCCCTACATGCAGCGGACCCGCGATTATTACACCGCGATCGGCTACACCACGCCCTATCGCTGGGCGCACTATATCGATGCGCCGTTCCAGCCGCTCAGGAAGCCGCTGGCCCAGTCGCGCGTCACCATTGTCACCACGGCGGCCCAATATGATCCCACCAAGGGCGATCAGGGCCCCGGGGCGGCCTATAACGGCGCCGCCAAATTCTACCAGGTCTATGACGGCGATACGTCCAAGCAGCACGATCTGCGCATCTCGCATATCGGCTACGACCGCAAGCACACGTCGGCGACCGACAGCGGCACCTGGTTTCCGCTGCCGCAGCTTCTGAAGGCGAAAGCCGCGGGGCGGATCGGCGAGGTCGCGCCGCGCTTCTTCGGCGCGCCGACCAATCGCAGCCATCGCGTCACCATCGACACCGATGCGCCTGACATTCTCGCCCGCTGCCTCGAAGACAAGGTCGACGTCGCCGTGATCGTGCCGAACTGCCCGGTCTGCCACCAGACCTCCGCGCTGGTGGCGCGGCATCTCGAAGCCAACGGTATTGCCACCGTGGTGATGGGTTGCGCCAAGGACATCATCGAACACGCCGCGGTGCCGCGTTTCCTGTTCAACGATTTCCCGCTCGGCAACTCCGCCGGCAAACCACATGACATTGAATCTCAGGCGCTGACGCTCGAACTGGCGTTGCGGCTGCTGGAAAGCGCCTCCGGCGCCCGCACCACGATGCAGTCGCCGCTGCGCTGGAGCGCGGATGCCTCCTGGAAGCTCGACTACAACAACATCGCGCAGATGAGTCCGGAAGAACTGGCGCGGCGCCGCGCCGAATTCGACAAGCAGAAAGAGATCGCGCGCGGCAACCGCGCGGCGTAGCTGCGTCCCCCTTCTCCCCTTGTGGGAGAAGGTGGCTTCGCGAAGCGAAGCCGGATGAGGGGTCTCTATCAACATGATAGGTCTCCATTTGCAGAGACAAACCCCTCACCCGTCTCAATCGCGCGTCGCGCGATTGATCCACCCTCTCCCACAAGGGGAGAGGGGAAGAAGAAAAATCAGGAGGACGTCCATTTGACCCGACCGTTCGAAGGCGTGAAGATTCTCGACTTCACGCAGGTGCTGGCTGGCCCCTATGCCAGCTACCAGCTCGCGCTGCTCGGAGCCGACGTCATCAAGGTGGAGCGGCGCGAGGGCGAGGACATGCGCCGGACGCCGCTGAGCCGGGAATGGGCCGACCGTGGGCTGGCCCCGGGCTGGCAGGCGATCAACGGCAACAAGCGCAGCCTGACGCTCGACCTATCGAGGCCGGAGGCGATCACCATCATCAAGCAGCTCGCCGAAAAGGCCGACGTGGTGATGGAGAATTTTCGGCCGGGCGTGATGGACAAGCTCGGCATCGGCTACAAGGCCCTTTCGGAAATCAATCCGCGGCTGATCTATTGCGCCATTTCAGGCTTCGGCCAGACCGGTCCGGAACGATCCGGCGCCGGCTATGACGGCAAGATCCAGGCGCTATCAGGCATCATGTCGATCACCGGCCACGAGGAGACCGGCCCGACCCGCGCCGGCTTTGCGGTCTGCGACGTGCTGTCGGGTGCTACGGCCGCGTTCGGGGTATCGAGCGCGCTGTTCCAGCGCACCCATACCGGCAAGGGCCAGCTGGTCGACGTCTCCATGCTGGAGGCGACGCTGGCGTTCCTGTCCGGGCAGGTGGCTGACTATTCGGTCGCCGGCCATCGCCAGCAACTCTCCGGCAACCAGGCGGTCAGCCGCCGGCCGACCGCCAACCTGTTCAAGGCAGGTGAGGGCTTTCTGCTGCTCGCCGTCAATAGCGAGAAGCAATATCAGGCGCTGATGACCGCGCTCGGTCGCGCCGATGCGCTGGAGGATCCGCGCTTCGTCGACTGGTTTGCCCGCCAGGAAAACGAACCCGCATTGCGCGCCATTATCGAGGAAGCGCTGGCGAAAAAGACCCCGCGCGAGTGGGAGAAGGTGCTCGAGGCGGCCGGCGCGCCCTGCGCCAGCATCTGGAAGGTCGAGGAAGTGATCGACCATCCGCAGATCACGGCGCGCGGCGCCATTCAGGAGATCGATACGCCCTACGGCCGGCTGCGCTTTGCCGGCAGCGGTTTTCAGCTCGCGCATGGCGGCGGCAGGCTCGACCGCATGGCGCCCGCGCTCAGCGCCCACACCGAGGAGGTGCTGGCCTCGCTCGGCTATGACACCAAAGCGATTGCCGATTTGCGCGCGCGTGAAATTGTCTAGGTGCTGAGAGGCGGAAATCGCGTTATGGGTCGCTATTTCCGTGGAGTCACGCGTCATGACGGCGGCGCCTGAAGCTATATCGGCGGATGCGGTGGCGCCGACGGCGTTACCGTTCTCGGCGCGACGCCGGATTTTCCTCTACCTCGGCATCCTCATCGTCCTCCTCGCCTTCGGCAGCCCTTCCGGCGGCCTGATCGACATTCCGATCAGCTTCCTGCTGAAGAACAAGCTGCATCTGGAAGCGCACGAAGTCGCCGGTTTCCGGCTGCTGGCCGCGATCCCGCTTTATCTCGCCTTTGCCTTCGGGTTCATCCGCGACATCTGGAATCCGTTCGGGATGCGGGACCGCGGTTTCATGCTGCTGTTCGGCAGCATCAGCGCGGCTCTCTATGTCTTGTTCGCCTTCATCCCGATCAGCTATCCCGGCCTTCTCGTCGCGGTGATGGTGTTGACGGCCTCTTTTCTGTTCGTCTCCAGCGCCCAGAACGGACTGACGGCCGTCCTCGGCCAGCAGCATGCGATGACCGGCCAGATCAGCGCGGCGTGGAACGTGTTCCTGTCGATCCCGACCTTCGCCGCCTTGCTCGCCGGCGGCGCGCTCAGCGGCCTGCTGGAAGACCAGGGCTCCGATCAGGCCGTCCGCATCCTGTTTCTGGTCGGCGCCGCGATCATGTTTACCGTCGCCGCCTACGCGCTGTGGCGGCCGGGCGACGTGTTCGACAATGTCCGCGTCGAACGCGACGCCGATCTGCATCCGATGGCGGACCTCAGGCGGCTGGTGCGTCACTGGCCGGTCTATCCGGCGATGCTGATCTGGCTGTTGTGGAATTTCGCTCCGGGCTCGGCGACGCCGCTGCAGTATCATCTTCAGAACGCGCTGCATGCCTCGGACGCGCAATGGGGCCTGTGGAACGCGATCTTCGCCGCCTCCTTCATTCCGACCTTCATCGTCTATGGCTTTCTCTGCCGGAAATTCGCTTTGAAAACGCTGCTGCTGTGGGGAACGGTGATCGCGGTCCCGCAGATGGTGCCGCTGATCTTCATCCATTCGGTGACGGGGGCCTTGATTGCCGCGGTGCCGATCGGCCTGATGGGCGGCATCGCCACCGGCGCTTACCTCGACCTGATCATGCGGTCGTGCCCGCGGGGCTTGCAGGGCACCACGCTGATGCTGGCCAGCAGCCTCTATTTCGTGGTCTCGCGCTTCGGCGATCT
>JAIEPP010000372.1 GCA_019748335.1 Xanthobacteraceae bacterium | reverse complement strand
CATTAACCGCGCTAACCGATGTTTACATTGACAATTCTGCTCTCAAGCATAGCTGCTTCGAGCGTCAAGCTTGCGTTGTAAGGGTCCGGGCGGTCCCCTATAAAGCCGGGCGGATAGGCGAGGCCGGGCATCCCACCCCAAACAGGCGGACCCGGGCCCCGCGGAGGAGAGTTTTATATGCCGTGGAAGAATCAAGGCGGGGGCCCGTGGGGCTCGGGTCCGAAAGGACCGTGGGGCAACGGTCCGCAATCGGTTGGGCCGAGGCCTCCCGATCTTGAAGACCTGCTGCGGCGTGGCCAGGACAAGCTGCAGCAGCTGTTGCCCGGCGGCCATTTCAGCAGCATGGGCATCGCGCTGGTGTTGATCGGCGCGCTGGCGATCTGGGGCCTGTCCGGATTTTTCCGCGTGCAGTCCGAGGAACTCGGCGTCGTGCTGCGCTTCGGCAAGCACGTGCGCACCGTGCAGCCGGGCCTGAACTATCATCTGCCGTACCCGATCGAGACCGTGCTGCTGCCGAAGGCGCTGCGTGTTTCCACCATCTCGATCGGCATGACGCTGATCGACGATCCGGCCCGGCGCGGCCGCACCATGCGGGACGTGCCGGAAGAAAGCCTGATGCTGACCGGCGACGAGAACATCGTCGACGTCGACTTCACCGTATTGTGGCGGATCAAGCCCGACGGCGTCGGCAACTATCTCTTCAACATCCAGAATCCCGAAGGCACCGTGAAGGCGGTGGCTGAAAGCGCGATGCGCGAAGTCGTCGGTCGCGCCAACATCCAGCCGATCCTCACCGGCGCACGCACCACGACGGAAGCGAGCGTGCAGGACCTGATGCAGAAGACGCTGGACAGCTACGGCTCCGGCATCGCCGTGCAGCAGGTGCAGATGCAGAAGGTCGACCCGCCGGCGCAGGTGATCGACGCGTTCCGCGACGTGCAGGCCGCTCGCGCCGACCTCGAGCGGCTGCAGAACGAAGCGCAGACCTATGCCAACCGCGTCGTCCCCGACGCGCGTGGCCGCGGCGCGCAGATCCTGCAGATCGCCGAGGGCTACAAGGAGCAGGCGGTGGCGGAGGCCAAGGGCCAGAGCTCGCGCTTTCTGAAGGTCTATGACGAATACAAGAAGGCACCCGACGTGACGCGACAGCGTATTTATCTCGAGACGATGGAACGGGTGCTCGGCGGTTCCGAGAAGCTGGTCTATGACGGCGGCGGTTCCGCACAGAACATCGTGCCGTATCTGCCGCTCAGCGAGTTGACGCCGCGGCGTCCGCCGGCGGCGCCGGCCACGACTGGCCAGCCGCAGCAGGGAGGCACGCGATGAGATCCCCCGTTGCAGGCATTGCTTCCCTTATCGTGCTGCTGGTCGTCATCATTGTTGGCTACAGCTCCGTCTTCACCGTCGCGCAGACCGAGCAGGTGCTAGTGGTGCGGCTCGGCGAGCCCGTGCGCGTCGTCACCGAACCCGGCCTGAACTTCAAGGCGCCGTTCATCGACAGCGTGATCTCGATCGACAAGCGTATCCTCGATCTCGAAAACCCGTCGCAGGAAGTGATCGCCTCGGATCAGAAGCGGCTGGTGGTCGATGCCTTCGCCCGCTATCGCATCAAGAACGCGCTGCGTTTCTACCAGAGCGTCGGTTCGATCCAGGCCGCCAACATCCAGCTGACGACCTTGTTGAACGCGTCGCTACGCCGCGTGCTCGGCGAGGTCACCTTCATCCAGGTGGTGCGCGACGAGCGCGAAGCCCTGATGAACCGGATTCGCGACCAGCTCGACAAGGAAGCCGACGGCTACGGCATCCAGGTGGTCGACGTCCGTATCCGCCGGGCTGATTTGCCGGAGCAGAACAGCCAGGCAGTCTATCAGCGCATGCAGACCGAACGGCAGCGCGAAGCGGCCGAGTTCCGGGCCCAGGGCGGACAGAAGGCGCAGGAGATCAGGTCGAAGGCCGATCGCGAGGCAACGGTCATTATCGCCGAAGCCAATTCGACCGCCGAGCAAACGCGGGGCGCCGGCGATGCCGAACGCAACCGGCTTTTCGCCGAGGCCTATGGCAAGGATCCGGATTTCTTTGCCTTCTACCGCTCGATGACGGCCTATGAGAACGGCCTCAAGTCGAACGATACCCGCTTCCTGCTGCGGCCGGATTCGGAGTTCTTCCGCTTCTTCGCCAATCCGGCCGGGCATCCGCCGGTGGCGGCGACGAAGCCGTAAGGTTGGCGACGGGATACAAAAGGTGTAGCGAAGCGGGATCCGCTTCGCTGCCATAAGCGCAAAAAAGCGCTGCTAACGGGAGGTTGCTATCCGATGAGGTCCATAGCGTTCACCGACTTCCTCATCGGTGTAGGAATCCTGTTTGTGCTGGAAGGCTTGATGTTCGCAGCGAGCCCGGCCTGGATGCGTCGGGCCATGAAGAGCGCGCTGGCGACCCCTGATAACATCTTGAGGGCGGTCGGCATCGGATCGGCGGTTGCCGGTTTGGTCCTGATCTGGTTTGTCCGTCGGTAATAATTTGTCATTCCCGGGTTCGCACCTTCGATACGGCCGGGAATGACGATCGAAATTGTTGGTAAATCGCTGTTGCGTCAACGAAATCGTGAGCCGTCGGACGCTGGTTTTTCGCCGGATTGTCCGGCTCGAATGCTTGCGCCGCAGACCCGTTCGGGCGCACTGTCACCCAAATCGACCCTTTTGGAGAGAAGCTGACATGACCGGTGCCAGACCCGCCTTGAGCCGCCGCCTGCGCCTGATGGGGCTTGCGATCACGCTCAGCGCCGCCAGCATTCTGGCGTCGGTGCCGGCCAGCGCGCGCGGGCCGGACGGTATCGCCGACATCGCCGAGAAGGTGATCGACTCCGTCGTCAACATCTCGACCTCGCAGACCGTCGATGCCAACAAGGGCGGCGGCGATCGCGGCGCGATGCCGCAATTGCCGCCGGGTTCTCCGTTCGAGGAGTTCTTCGACGACTTCTTCAAGAACCGGCGCGGCGGCGGCCCCGGCAAGGGCGGCGACAAGAACAGCGACATGCAGCCGCGCAAGACCAATTCGCTCGGCTCCGGCTTCATCGTCGACGCCTCGGGCGTCGTCGTGACCAACAATCACGTCATCGCCGACGCCGACGAGATCAACGTGATCATGAACGACGGCACCAAGATCAAGGCCGAACTGGTCGGCGTCGACAAGAAGACCGACATCGCGGTGCTGAAGTTCAAGCCGGTGAAGCCGCTGATCGCGGTGAAGTTCGGCGATTCCGACAAGCTGCGTCTCGGCGAATGGGTGATCGCGATCGGCAATCCGTTCTCGCTCGGCGGCTCGGTCACCGCCGGCATCGTCTCGGCGCGCAACCGCGACATCAGCCAGGGACCGTATGACAACTACATTCAGACCGACGCGTCGATCAATCGCGGTAACTCCGGCGGACCCTTGTTCAACCTCGAAGGCGATGTGGTCGGCGTCAACACGCTGATCATCTCGCCGACCGGCGGTTCGATCGGCCTCGGCTTCGCGGTGCCGTCGAAGACGGTCGCCGGCGTCGTCGATCAGCTCCGGCAGTTCGGCGAACTGCGCCGCGGCTGGCTCGGCGTGCGGATTCAGCAGGTCACCGACGAAATCGCCGAAAGCCTCAACATCAAGCCCGCCCGCGGCGCGCTGGTGGCGGGGGTCGACGACAAGGGTCCGGCGAAACCAGCCGGCATCGAGCCCGGCGACGTCGTGGTCAAGTTCGACGGCAAGGACGTCAAGGACCCGAAGGACCTGTCGCGCGTGGTGGCCGACACCGCGGTCGGCAAGGAAGTCGACGTCGTGATCATCCGCAAGGGCAATGAGGAGACCCGCAAGGTGACGCTCGGCCGCCTCGAGGATAACGAGAAGGTGCAGCAGGCTTCCGCCAAGGCCAAGGAAGAGCCGGCCGAAAAGCCGGTGACGCAAAAGGCGCTCGGCCTCGATCTGGCGACGCTGAGCAAGGACCTGCGCAGCAAGTACAAGATCAAGGAAAGCGTCAAGGGCGTGGTCGTCACCGGCGTCGACGGCACCTCGGACGCCGCCGAAAAGCGGCTGTCGGCCGGCGACGTCATCGTCGAGGTGGCGCAGGAAGCGGTGAGCAACGCCGCCGACATCAAGAAGCGCGTCGATCAGCTCAAGAAGGACGGCAAGAAATCGGTGCTGCTGCTGGTCGCCAACGGCGACGGCGAACTGCGCTTCGTGGCGCTGAGCGTGCAGTAGGGCGGCAACAGTAAGTTCGTCATTGCCGGGCTTGACCCGGCAATCGATCCTCTTCGCAAGATTAGTTTCAAAGTCGGATGGATGCCCGGGTCAAGCCCGGGCATGACGGTCATCATGATGCCGGGCGACCGCGCAGCATCCCAGCGATACCGAGGTCTTCGTCGAGCTCGGGCCAGTGAATACCCATCGCCATCAGCTCGAAATTTCCGCGGGCCGCGACACTGGCGTTAAGAAGCCGCGGATACCATGCGAGCGGGGTGGCAATCTTGCGGCCATCCGCCAGCGTCACCACGAGTTCATCCGAGGTGAAGGTAACCGAGATCGGCCTGATATCGCCGACATCAATTTCCAAAGTGCCTACCCCTCCACAAACTCCTCGCGCCGGTACCCCTGCGCGTAAAGCAGCGCGCTGAGGTCGCCGTAGTCGATCCGCGCCGCCGCGGCGGCCGCGACCGCCGGTTTGGCGTGATAGGCGACGCCGAGGCCCGCGGCCTCGATCATGCCGAGGTCGTTGGCGCCGTCGCCGGTCACCAGCGTGTCGATCTCGTCGAGATCGAAGGATTCCCGCAGTTCAACGAGCGTCGCGAGTTTGGTGGCGCGGCCCAGGATCGGCTCGGTGACCTCGCCGGTGAGTTTGCCGTCGCGAACCCTGAGTTCGTTGGCGCGGTTTTCCTGAAAACCGATCTTGGCGGCTACCGCGTTGGTGAACAGTGTAAAGCCACCCGATATCAGGCAGGTCCAGGCGCCGTTCGCGCGCATGGTGGCAACCAGTTCGCGGCCGCCCGGCGTCAGCGTGATGCGTTTTTCCAGCACCTCGTCGATCACGCCGACCGGTAAATCCTTCAGCAGTGCGACGCGCTCGCGCAGGGCGGGTTCGAATTCGATTTCGCCGCGCATCGCCCGTTCGGTGATCCCTGCGACATGCGCCTTGAGGCCGGCGAAGTCGGCCAGTTCGTCGATGCACTCCTGGCCGATCATGGTGGAATCCATGTCGGCCAGAAAAAGCTTCTTGCGCCGGAACGCGGCAGGTTGCACCACAATATCGATCGGCAGGTCGCCGCGCGCCTTGCGGAGGCTTGCTTCGATCGCCTTGATATCGTCGCTACCTTCGAAGGGGATGTCGACCGCCACCTCGTCGAACAGCCATTGCGCCGATCCGGGCTGCGGCAGAACGGCTCGCGCGCCGTCGACGATGGTCGAATCGAGCGCGGGGTTGGCGGGATTGCAGATGAGCGTGGCGACCAGGGACATGCAGGCGGGTTCGCAGGGGCAAGATGTGAGCAAGGCCGTGCTTATCGCAGGGCCGACCGCCAGCGGCAAGTCAGCGCTGGCGCTCGAGCTTGCGCAAAAGGTCGGCGGTGTCGTCATCAACACCGATTCCATGCAGGTCTATCGCGACCTCCGCGTCATCACCGCGCGGCCGACGCCGGCCGAGGAGGCGCAGGTTCCACACCGCCTCTACGGCCACGTCGATGCGGGCGTGAATTTTTCCGCGGGCGCCTGGGTGACGGACGCCACAAAAGTGCTGGCGGAGACACGCGCGGCGGGTCGCCTGCCGATTTTTGTCGGCGGTTCCGGCCTCTATTTCAAGGCGCTGACAAGAGGCCTGTCGGCGGTGCCGCCGATTGCCGTCGAGGTGCGCGAGGCCGTCCGCTCGCGGCTGGAACGCGATGGCGTCGAAGTGCTGCATGCTGAATTGGCGCGACGCGATCCGGCTGCGGCCGAGCGTTTGAAGCCGCGCGATCGCTCCCGGATCGCCCGCGCGCTTGAGGTCGTGGAGGCCACCGGCCGCACGCTGACCGACTGGCATCGCGAAGGCCTGCCGCCGCTGTTGCCGTCAGGCGAATTTTCCGCGTTGTTTCTGGCGCCTGAGCGCGACGTGCTTTACGCCCGGATCGACGCGCGGTTCGATACGATGCTGGCGGGTGGGGCGCTGGAGGAGGTCGCAGCACTGGCCGCGCGAAACCTTGATCCCTTGCTGCCGGCAATGAAGGCCCACGGGGTGCCGGCGCTGATCCGCCACCTCAAGGGTGAGATCACCCGGGAGGCCGCCGCTGAAATCGGCCGTGCCGACACCCGCCATTACGCCAAGCGGCAGTTCACCTGGTTCCGGCACCAGCTGCCTGATTTCGAGTGGGTGGCGCTGGGGGCGACGAGGGGGTGGGTGAAGGCACGAACGTAGCCCCGGGTCCCCACGCATGGCGGGAACCGCAAATTCGCACTCGCCGAAACGCCGGAACACGGTTAAACTGGCAAAATCGCGCTGATCGCCGCGTTCCCTTGACTTCCGGGGACTGGACGGTATAACCCGCGCAACCTTTGGGAAGTCCGAGACCTTGAATGCGTAATATTATTACCAAACTCCTTATCGTAGTCGTACCCAGGCGCACCGCCGGGGGTGGCTAAGGCCATCCACATTCGGACGGTGCGCATGGGGCCTCTGGGGCCCTTTTTTATTTCCCAAATTCTCAAAGCCGACACTGCCGCTGACAACAGCGGATCCGGAGCCAGCCAGGAAAAACGTCAAGGAAACACGTCATGACCGACAACAGCCACGATCCGAACCAGATGACCGGCGCCGCGATGATCGTGCGCGCGCTCATCGATCATGGCGTCCAGCACCTGTTCGGCTATCCCGGCGGCGCGGTGCTTCCGATCTATGACGAGATTTTCCAGCAGAGCGAAGTCGAACACATCCTGGTGCGCCACGAGCAGGGCGCCGGGCATGCCGCGGAGGGCTATGCGCGCTCGACTGGCAAACCGGGCGTGGTGCTGGTGACCTCGGGTCCGGGCGCCACCAACATGGTGACGCCGCTGACGGATGCGTTGATGGATTCGATCCCGCTGGTCTGCATCACCGGGCAGGTGCCGACGCATCTGATCGGCAATGACGCGTTCCAGGAATGCGACACCGTCGGCATCACCCGTCCCTGCACCAAGCACAACTGGCTGGTGCGCGACGTCAACGACCTCGCCAAGGTGCTGCACGAGGCTTTCTACGTCGCGACCACCGGCCGTCCCGGTCCGGTGCTGGTCGACGTGCCCAAGGACGTCCAGTTCGCGGTGGGCACCTACCATCCGCCGCGCAAGTCCGACGTGCACGTGTCCTACTCGCCGCGGGTCAAGGGCGATGCGGCGCAAATCCGCAAGGCCGTGGCATTGCTGGCTTCCGCCAAACGCCCGGTGATCTATTCCGGCGGCGGCGTCATCAATTCCGGACCCGAGGCGTCGAAGCTGCTGCGCGACCTGGTTGAGGCGACCGGCTTTCCCATCACATCGACCTTGATGGGCCTCGGCGCTTACCCCGCGACCGGC
>JAIEPP010000506.1 GCA_019748335.1 Xanthobacteraceae bacterium | reverse complement strand
CAAGGGCGGCTCGATCGTGGCGGCGCCGATGGGCGATCCCAACGCCTCGATTCCGACGCCGCAGCCGGTGCATTACCGGCCGATGTTTGCCGCCTACGGCAAGTCGCTGACGGCGTCCTCGGTGGTATTCACCTCGAAGGCCGCCATTACCGGCGGGCTGGCGCGCAAGCTCGGCATCGAAAAGAAGCTCTATCCGGTGAAAAATACCCGCAGCGGCATCTCCAAAAAGAGCATGATCCACAACGGCGCCACCCCCAAGATCGAGGTTGATTCCGAGACCTATGAGGTGCGTGCCGACGGCGAGTTGCTGACCTGCGCGCCGGCCGACGTCCTGCCCATGGCGCAGCGCTATTTCATGTATTAGCGCGATCGCCAAAGCATGCCCTCGGACTTGATCCGAGGGTGGGACACGGTTTTGCGTCCGATCGCGCTTCTGGGCTAAGGTTTTCCCCGGGCGATCAAAGCCAGAACAAAAGTCCGGGAGAATCCAAGTGATTTACGTCGTTGCCACCCTGATGATCAAACCTGAAACCCACGCCGAATTCATCGCGGCGGCCACCGCCTGCATCAAGGAAACCCGCAAGGAGCCGGGCAACATCGCCTACGATCTGCACGAGAGCGTCACCGATCATTCCAAGATGGTGTTCGTCGAGCAGTGGGAAAATGCCGAGGCGCTGGTGCCGCATAGCAGCGCCGAGCACATGAAGGCGTTCGGCCGCGTCGTCGTCAAATGCCTCAGCGCGCCGCCGAAGATCGAAGTCATCACGCCCGAAAAGGTCGACGTCCGCTAAGCAAGAAAAGACAAGGGAGAAAGTTCATGATCTACGTCATCGCCACCACGCCGATGAAGCCGGAAAACAAGGACGACTTCATCAAGGGCCACAAGGCCTGTATCGCCGAAACCCACAAGGAGAAGGGCTGTCTCTCCTATGAAGGCCATGTCAGCGTCAACAATCCCAACCTCTATGTGGTGGTGGAGCGCTGGGAAAGCCGCGACGACCTCAATGCCCATGGCAAGGCGCCGCACATGAAGGTGTGGCGGGAATATTCGTCGCAGATGAAGACGGCGCCGACGGTGATCGAGATCATCAGCGACGGCAAAGTGGAGAAATTTTAAACCCAATGATCCGCGCCACCAAAGTTCTGGGCCAGCATCGCTGGACGCACGCCGCAGCCGATACCGTCGTACTCGATTTCGACGACCGGCACCGGCGGCGGATGGCGATGACGGGCACGCGCGGGCTCGAATTTCTGCTCGACCTCGAGCACGCCATCGCGTTGCGCGGCGGCGATGCCCTGGTGCTGGAGGACGGCCGCCTGATCGAGGTGGTCGCCGCTCCCGAGCCGCTGGTGGAAATCCGCGGCGCCGACCCGCTGCATCTGGTGCGCGTCGCCTGGCATCTCGGCAATCGCCATCTGCCGACGCAGATCATGCCGAAAGGCCTGCGGATTCGCCGCGACCGCGTCATCGAGGCCATGGTGACGGGACTGGGTGCCCGCATCATCGAGATCGAGGCGCCGTTCGATCCCGAAGGCGGCGCCTATGCCGCTGCGCACGCGCATGCGGACGATCATGCGCACGGCCATGGCGGACACGATCATTCGTCGCATGATCACTCTGCGCATGATCATGGTCACCACGATCACGGCCATCATAAGCATGATGACGGCCATCAACACGACGAGCATTGCGACCACGATCACCACCACGATCATTCCCATGCTCATGACCACAAGTGAGTCCGCGCCCGCCGACCAACACGGCGGGATGACGGCAGACGAAGGCGCGGCGCTGTATCGGCTGATGACCTGGTTGTCGCCGGCGTTTCCGGTCGGCGCGTTCTCCTATTCCAGCGGCATCGAATGGGCGGTGGAGGCCGGCGACATCACCGATGCCGCCGCGTTGCGCGACTGGCTTGCCGCCATGCTCGCGGAAGGTTCGGGCTTTTGCGACGGTGCATTTCTGGCACAAACGCATCGCGCCGCCTCTGCAAGGGACGAAGCCGCGCTGCGCGAGATCGCGGAGCTCGCGGCCGCCTTCGTGCCGTCGCGCGAGCGCCAGCTCGAGACGACCACGCAGGGCCGCGCCTTTATCGAGATTTCCCGGTCCGCCTGGACTTGCGACGGGCTCGATGGACTGGTCTCGGCCTGCGGCGACGTGATCGTCTATCCCGTCGCGGTCGGCCTCGTCAGTGCCGCGCATGCGATTTTGCTTCCGCCTGCGATGCACGCTTTCCTGCATGCCCTGGTGTCGAACTGGATTTCCGCAGGCTCCCGGTTGATCCCGCTAGGGCAGACCGACAGCCAGCGCGTGCTCGCCGCCCTCGAGCCGGTGGTGGTCGCGACCGCGAAGCGCGCGCTTGGAGCGTCGCTCGACGATCTCGCCAGCGCCACCTTCCGCGCCGACCTCGCCAGCCTGCGTCACGAGACGCAGTATACGAGATTGTTCCGGTCATGAGCACGACGACAACCAACGGGATGTTCTAGATGTCCAAATCTCACGGCCCGCTTCGAATCGGCATCGGTGGTCCCGTCGGCTCCGGCAAGACCGCGCTGATGGATCTGCTCTGCAAATCGATGCGCGAGCGCTACGACATCGCCGCGATCACCAACGACATCTACACCAAGTGGGATGCCGAATTCCTGGTTCGCTCGGGCTCGCTGACGCCGGACCGCATCGCCGGCGTCGAAACCGGCGGCTGCCCGCACACCGCGATCCGCGAGGACGCCTCGATGAATCTCGCCGCGGTCGCCGACATGCGTGCCAAATTTCCCAACCTCGACCTGGTGCTGATCGAATCCGGCGGCGACAATCTGGCCGCGACCTTCTCGCCCGAACTCGCCGACCTCACTATCTACGTCATCGACGTCGCGGCCGGCGACAAGATCCCCTCCAAGGGCGGGCCGGGCATCACCCGTTCCGACCTGCTGGTGATCAACAAGATAGATCTCGCCCCGCATGTCGGCGCGTCCTTGGAGAAAATGGATACCGATGCGAAACGGATGCGCGGTGAGCGGCCGTTCGTGATGACCAACCTGAAGAAGAGCCAGGGTCTCGATCGCATCATCGGCTTCATCGAGGCCAAGGGTGGGCTGCGGCCGGCGACGAAGTCCAAAACCGGTTAGCGTGGCCTCCGCCGCCGCGCGCGTTAATACTTGTGGCGCGGCCGCCGCCTGAAAAATAGCTCTACCGGATGGAACCAAATCGCCGCGATTTGATTGGCAATCTCTGGCGCCCGCCAAACCAGCGCTAACGGCGGCCACTTTGTTGCCGCTGCCAAACCCTTAGTTGCGTGCCGATGATCGCTCCTTCATATTCCCCCGCGGCTGGCCTCGGCGCTGTCGCGGTTTTCTGCTGCCCCGGCAGCGTCGTGATGCTTCCTATAGGTCTTCGCTCACATTTCATTTTCGAGTAGGCGAGTGGTTCGGCTGGGATTCATTATCGGCTTTATTGCGCTGATCGGAGTGTTGCTCTCCGGTCTCGCGGCCTATCGCGTCCACGAGCAGGAGCTGCAAATCGAGGGCATCGCGCTGGCGCGGGCGATCGACGTCCATGCCAGCCTGGTGCAGGACCGCCTGACCGAGCGCGAATTGCTCGCGCGAGTTGCATCCGGATTATTTCGCGCTCCGTCGGTTGTAAAAGCCAACATGCTGCAGCCGCTGCGGTCGTCGATCTACGCCTTCAAGACCGATTTCGTGGTGGCGACCTGGATTGCGCGGCTCAAGCCGGCCGAGCTGAGCGAGGCTGAAGCGGAACTGAAGAGCGCCGGCTTTTCCAACCCCACGATCCGAGATTTCGACGACCAGCCGCTGGACATCAAGGCGATCGACAAGCCGATCAACGTGCAGATGGACCTCGAACCGCGCAACCCGGACACGATCGGCTTGCCCGGTCGCGCCCTCGACCGGCACTCCATCGTCGGCCCGATGCTGGCGCAGGCGATGGCGGCCGGCAAGCCGGTCGCGTCGGACCCGATCCCGCTGTTACGGCAGAACGGGCCGATCGGCCTCGTGCTCGCGGCGCCGGTTTCGCAGGAAGGCTCCACCGATCTCGCGGGCTTCGTCGCCTTTTCCTATGAACTGGCGCCGCTGATGCTGGTCAATGACGACCGCTCGCTGTTCTCGGTGGTGCTGAAGGATCCGCGTGACGCCAACGACGAGTTCGTCGCCAACGATTCCGGCGTCGTGACGTCGCGCGCGGTGAACCGGGAGGGCCCGGCGCCGTCGACGGTGCGCACCGTGACGTTCGGCGGCCGCGACTGGTCGCTCGGCTATTACGCCAAGACCAACGCCGTACAGCGCGCGCAACAGACTGCTGTCATCGTGGCCGGAATCGGCCTGGCGCTGACCGGCATCATCTGCGGCCTGTTCGGCTACGTCGCCTACAACAACCTGCGGCTCAGCCGCGAGATCCAGGTCCGGATCGGTTTCGAACGGCGGCTGACGGCCGTGATCGACGAACTCAACCATCGGGTCAAGAACATCCTCGCCGTGATCCAGTCGATCGTGACCCGCACCCTGCGCCACGGCGCCGACATCGACGTCGCGCGCGAGCTTTTGATCGGGCGCATCCACGCGATGTCGAATGTCGTGACGCTGCTCAGCGAAAGCCAGTGGCAGGGCGTCAAGCTCAAGGGCCTGTTCGAGTCGCGCGCGATCCCGCATGCCGACCGCATCGCGGTCAACGGCCCGGACATCGCCGTCAGCGCCCGCGCCGCGCAATCGCTGTCGCTATTGTTCTTCGAACTGGCCTCGCATTCCGACGAGGGCCTGTCGCTGGTCGGCAAGCACCCGCATATCGTCGCGAACTGGGAAGTCACCGGCGAGGGCGCGGACGCGATGTTTCATTTCCGCTGGGAAGAGTTCAACACCAGCGCCGCGACGCGGCGGGAAGATTCGGATTTTGGCCTGATCCTGCTCGATCGTGTGGCGCCGGAAGCGCTCGGCGGCACCGCCAAGCGCTACTTCACCGATGTCAGCTACGTCTACGAACTCAACGCGCCCATGGTCACCGTCGTCGACATGACCGAACGCGATCGCACCGAGCAGATTTCCGCGCCGGTGAGGTAGTTGAGGCAGGACGCTCGCTACCCTGTAGCCCGGATGCAGCGAAGCGAAATCCGGGGAGCCGGCGTTGCAGTTCAGAATCCCGGGTTGCGCTGCGCTTCACCCGGGCTACGAAACGCCAACAAAAAAGGCGGCCCGACCGGGCCGCCTTTCGTGTCAGTTCGATGGCGTCGTCAGCCGCCATTGCCGCCGATGACGGCGCGCACGGTATTATCGGGGCCGAAATCGTCCGCGCCGTCGACATAGAGCAGGGCGCTCAGCTTCGAGCGCGCGCGGTTGACTCGGCTCTTGATGGTGCCGACCGCGCAGCCGCAGATCGCAGCGGCGTCCTCGTAGGAGAAGCCGGAGGCGCCGACCAGGATCAGTGCTTCGCGCTGGTCCTGCGGCAGCTTTTCGAGCGCGACCCGAAACTCCTCGAACTCCAGATGGGCGTTTTGCGCCGGCTGGGTCTTCAGGGTCTTGGCGTAGTTGCCCTCGGCGTCCTCGACCTCGCGCCGCCGCTTGCGATAGTCGGAGCGGAACAGGTTGCGCAGGATGGTGAACAGCCATGCCGGCAGGTTCGAGCCGGGCTGGAACGAGTCGATATTGGCGATGGCGCGCAGCAGGGTTTCCTGCACCAGGTCGTCGGCACGGTCGCCATTACCCGATAGCGAGATCGCGAACGCGCGCAGGCTGGGTACCGACGCCAAAATGTCGTCGCGAAGTGAGTCTGTGAGAGGCATTACTCCCCTCCATCTTTTTTAGCGATTTCCGCGGCCGCCTCGGGCCCGTCAAGCTTCCGGATCAGGTCCGCAAAGCGGTCCGGCACGCCTTGCCGCACCACGTCGTCGTACATGGCGCGGAGCTGATGCCCGATCCTGGATTGAATCTCGGCGTTGAGCCCGCCCTGCTTCTTTACTTCCTTCATGATCTGATCCACGCTTCCCCGAGTGTTAAGTCCCTGGTTTTCAAGATTATTTCCTCGAAATGGGCTTGAATGGGTCTTGTCAGTAGACCCTGTCAGGGGTCTTGGCCGCCGCGTCATTGGTCAAAAGCTAATGCGATCGGTCGCGGAAGGTTCCAAAACAATGGAACTTTTTCAGGGAACTTTCTGGCCGCTCGAACGTAATTGGGGGGACAGGGGAACCGGGTCACCCCGTTTACAGTTACGCCGGGCCTGGACCGTTCGTTTCAGGCTTCGTCGACCCAGGCACGACAAGACAAGGATGGAATGGGGATGTCCCGATCACAGCTCGTTGCTGAACATTTGCCGCTGTTGCGGCGCTATGCCCGTGCGCTGACCGGCAACCAGGCGTCGGGTGACGCCTATGTCGGAGCCATGCTGGAGGCGCTGCTGCAGGATCCCGCGCTGCTGGACGAGCGGCACGGCGCCCGGGTGGGCCTGTTCCGGCTGTTCACGCAGATCTGGAATTCGGTCTCGATCAACGACAAGACCGATGCCCTGGCCGCATCGTCGCCCTCGGAACGGCGGCTCTCGAACATCACCCCGCTGCCGCGGCAGGCGTTCCTGCTGCTGTCGCTGGAGGGGTTTTCGGAGGAGGAAGTCGCCTTCATCCTCGAAAAGGATATCGCCGAGACCCGCAAGCTCGCCGATACCGCCGGCCGCGAGATGGCGGAGGAAATCGCCACCGACGTGCTGATCATCGAGGACGAGACGTTCATTGCGATGGACCTCGAAAGCCTGGTGAAGAATCTCGGTCACAACGTCATCGGCGTCGCCCGCACCCATTCGGATGCGGTGGCGCTGGCCAAGAACCGCAAGCCCGGCCTGATCCTCGCCGACATCCAGCTCGCCGACGGCTCGTCGGGTCTGGACGCGGTCAATGAGCTGCTCAAGACGTTTGAGGTGCCGGTGGTGTTCATCACCGCTTACCCTGAACGCTTCCTCACCGGCGAGCGTCCCGAACCGGCGTTCCTGATCTCAAAACCGTTCCAGCCCGCGATGGTCTCGGCGGTGGCGAGCCAGGCGCTGTTCTTCCAGCGCAACTCGCGCAACCGCGCGCCGAAGGCGGCGACGGGCTGAAGTCAGGTCTTGTCGAATTGAAAGCGGCGCGCTGAGAGGCGCGCCGCTTTTTTTCTGGCTATGAGAGCTTGCCTCGATATTCCTCGCTCACCGCCCTGATATCCCGCGCCAGCGCGTCGACCCGCGCCGGGTCCGCATCCCAGGCGAACATGAAGCGGGCGCCGCCGCCGATGAAGGTATAGAACTGCCAGCCGCGTTGCCGCAGCGCCTCCAGCCGGTCAGCGGAAGCGCGCAGGAACACGGCGTTGGCCTGCACCGGAAACATCGGCGTGAAGTCGGCGAGGTCGGCGACATCGGCCGCCAACCGCGCGGCGCACGCGTTGGCGTGACGGGCATTCTTCAACCACGTGCC
>JAIEPP010000684.1 GCA_019748335.1 Xanthobacteraceae bacterium | reverse complement strand
GAGCCGGGCTGCCGCTTGGCGGTGACCGCGCGATTATACTGGCTCTCGGCGTAGTTCCGGCCGCCGACCATGGCGCGCACGGCGCCGTCGGGCGTCATCGCCACCAGCGCGCCCTGGCTGACATTGAACTTCACGCTCTTCGCCGCCAGTTCGTCGATGATGGAGGCTTCCGCGACGCTCTGCAGCTTCGGATCGATGGTGGTCTCGACCACGATGCTCTGGTCGATCTGGCCGACGAGGTCGTCGAGCACTTCGCCGATCCAGTCGGCGACGTAGTTGACGGTGCCGGCGCCGACCGGCTTCACATTGTAGGAGGGGTGGCCGATCGAGGCCTGCGCCTGGGCGTCGGTGATGAATTTGGCGTCCGCCATCGCTGCCAGCACGGTCTTGGCGCGCTGCGTAGCTCCCTCGGGGTTGCGGTTCGGCGCCAGCCGCGACGGCGATTTCACCAGACCCGCCAGCATCGCGGCTTCGGCGACCGTGACGTTCCTGGCCGACTTGCCGAAATAGCGCTGCGCCGCGGCCTCGACGCCATAGGCGCCGGAGCCGAAATAGACCCGGTTGAGGTAGAGTTCGAGAATCTCCGACTTGGAATGCTTGCGCTCGAGCCACAGCGCCAGCTCCACTTCCTGCAGCTTGCGCGCCATCGTGCGTTCCTGGGTCAGGAACAGGTTTTTCGCGAGTTGCTGCGTCAACGTCGAGCCACCCTGCGAGACCCCGCGGTGCAGGATGTTGGCCACCGCCGCGCGGGCGATACCGATGGGATCGACGCCGTAATGCGAATAGAAGCGGCGGTCCTCGATGGCGATGAACGCCTTCGGCAGATAAGGCGGCAGATCCTTCAGCGAGACATTGGCGCCGGGCATTTCGCCGCGCGAGGCCAGCACGCTGCCGTCGAGGCCGACAATCTGGATGGTCGGCGGACGCTTTGGAATTTCCAGCGACTGGATCGCCGGCAGATGCGCGCCGACATAGACGACGACGCCGACCACGGCAATCGCAGCCCACAGGCCGAGCACCGCACCCCAGTAGACCAGCCGGCCGATTCGAAGGCGTCCGCGCGATTTCGACCGGCGCTTGGCGCCGCTCCGGCCCGCGCGCGGCTTGCGCTCCGGCGGTGGTTCGTCGTCGACGTCTTCGGATTTGCGTTTGGCTTTTTTCGGCCGGTCATCGCTTGCGGCCGGGACGCGATCCTCGGGCGAAAGGCGCAGGTCGGCAAGCGCGGCCGGAAGCCCGAACAAGGGCTCCTTGCGCCCACCGCTCTTTTTCCGTCCCAACGCCATACGCAAACGCCGCTCACACCGGTCCCCGCGCAAGCTAGCGGGAGCAGTTTAAGGGTCGGTTACCGAAAGGTTAATGTCGGATTAGGAGGTGCGGCGGGGCGTGCTAAAACATCTCCGATGGAAACAAGGAGCGCCGAATGGGCCATATCGATCCGACCAAGGAAGTCTTCGCCCAGTTCAAGGCCAACGACCGGCCGGGCCCGATTCATATGCTCAATCTGGTCCGGCTGCGGGCGCAGGCGGCCTATCCCGACGGCCGCAAGGCGACCGGCGCGGAAGCCTATGCGGCTTACGGCCGGGAAAGCGGGCCGGTGTTCGAGCGGCTCGGCGGCAAGATCGTCTGGCAGGGGCGGTTTGAACTGATGCTGATCGGACCGGCCGAAGAACGCTGGGATCACGCCTTCATCGCCGAGTATCCTTCCGTCGCGGCGTTCGCGGAAATGATCCGCGATCCCGTCTATCGGGAAGCGGTGAAGCATCGCCAGGCCGGGGTCGAGGATTCCCGCCTGATCCGGCATGCGGTGCTGCCGGTAGGAAAAACGTTCGGGGAAATTCCGACGTAGAACTTTTCTCGCTCTCCCCGCAAGCGGGGCGAGGCGGACCGTCGCCGTTTCAAAGACCCCAAAAACAAATCGGCGGCCCCGAGGGACCGCCGATCTTTTTCATCAATGAAAGCCAGGACTAGCCGGCCGGGCCAGCGTCCTCGAGGATCGGGCCGAACAGTTCCCAGCGCTCGCCGTTGAACTTCATCATCTGCAACTGCTTGTTGACACGATAGTCGGTCGGCGAGGTGTTGGCGAGAATGCCCGGCAGCGCCAGGTCGAGCACGACGTTCTTCAGGCTGGTAGCCTGCTTCATGACGTTCTCGCGGGTCAGGTCGTCGCCGCACATCTTCAGCACGTGGATCATCAGCTGCGAGGTCGAGTAGCCGTAGCTGTTGAAGCTCGAATCCTTGTCGCCGTCCGGATAATACTTCGCCATGAACTCGAAATACTTCTTCATGCCGGCGTCGTCCTTCCAGGTCGGATCGAGCGGATCCTTGCCGTAGTTGACGCTGATCACGCCCTTGGAAGCCTCGAGCCCGGCGGGCTTCATCACGGCGCCGACCGAGGTGGCGTTGATGTCGAGGATCTGCACCGGATGCCAGGCGAGTTCGGCGATCTTCTTGATCGCCTGCGCCGCCTGCTTCGGCGTGGTGGCCGAGAAGAACAGGTCGGCGCCGCTGTCCTTGATCTTGAGGATCTGCGAATCGATGGTCGGATCGGAGACTTCGTAGGAAGCTTCCGCCACGATCATGCCGGCCGCCTTGTCGCCGAGACCGGCCTTGATGCCGTTCAGGTAGTCCTTACCCAGATCGTCGTTCTGGTAGAGGATTCCGATCTTGGCATTCGGGTAGGTCTTGATGATGTACTGGCCGTAGATGCGGCCCTCGACGAAGTAGTTGGGATTGAAGCCCATCGTCCACGGAAAATTCTTCGGGTCGGTGAATTTCGACGCGCCGGTCGCGGCAAACAGCTGCGGCACCTTCTTCGAGTTGAGATACTTCTGGACCGCGGCGTTCGACGGCGTGCCGAGCAGCTGGAAAGTCAGCAGCACTTCGTCGCTCTCGACGAGCTTGCGCACCTGCTCGACAGCCTTCGGCGGCGAGTAGGCGTCGTCATACTGGATCAGATTGATCTTGCGGCCGTTCACGCCGCCCTGATCGTTGATCATCTTCATGTAGGCGGCCTGGGTCTTGCCGATGGTCGCGTAGGCGGAGGCAGGTCCCGAGAATGGATTGGTCTGGCCGATCTTGATCTCGGTGTCGGTCGCGCCGGTATCGTATTTCTTCTGCGCGTAAGCCGAAGAAACCGTCAGCGCCATCGCAAGCGCCGTGCCGGTGACCAAATGGAGAATACCCTTCCTCATATCGCGTGTTCCTCATGTCTGTGATTGAGCCGATGATCTTTCCGCAGGCCCAATACGGCCCGGCGGTCGCCATCGCTGGGGCGGATACTGGCGGAATGGATGCTGCATTGCAAGACGGTGACGTGCTGAAAAGGTGAACGATTTCAGTGCAGCGGAGCCCGACTTTAGGCCAGCCAGAGCAGGACCAGCGCGAGCGCCGCGGGGGCCGCCTGCACATAGAGAATCCGGCGGCTGACGGTGGCCGCGCCATAGACGCCGGCGACGATCACGCACAGCAGAAAGAACGCCTTGATCTGGAACGCGAAGCCCGGATTGGAATGGACCAGGCCCCAGACCAGGCCCGCGGCGAGGAAGCCGTTATAGAGCCCCTGATTGGCGGCCAGCACCGCCGATTCCGTCGCCTTCTCGATGGTGTTGCGAAACGTCTTCAGGCCGAGCGGCTTGGTCCAGAGAAACATCTCCAGCACCAGAAAGTAGACATGCAGCGCGGCGACGACCGCGACCAGAACGTTGGCGATAAAGGTCATGTTGCGGTCCCCCAACCATTTCGGAAATCGGGTGGACGCTACCACGTGGCGCATGGAAAGTGCGGCGCCGCGCGGAAATTTTCGCTGCCGTGGATGAATCATGCCCGATCGACCGATCGCAACAACAAGGATAAAAAAATGTCAGGCCGCACTGCCAACAGGACCTACGGGACTGTCAGCGCCGACCGGAAAAAGGAGATGAGCGGCCTGGAATTCGTCCAGGGCCTTGCGGACGGGACATTGCCGCTCAATACCATCGCGCAAACACTCGGTTATGATGTCACCGAAGCGGCGAATGGGCGCGTCGTGATTACCGCGGAGCCACGCGACATCCACCTCAACCCGGCCGGCACCGTGCATGGCGGCTTCTCGGCCACGCTGCTCGATAGCTGCATGGGCCTGGCGGTCCAGACGACACTCGAAAAAGGCATGGGCTCGACCACCCTGGAGTTCAAGATTTCGCTGCTGCGACCGATCACGCCTGATACTGGAGAAATCAGGGCAGAAGGCGTCGTGCTGACCACCGGCCGACGGGTCGGCACCGCCGAAGGACGGATCACCGATCGCAACGGGCGGCTGCTTGCCCACGGCACGACGACATGTCTGATTTTTCCGAGCTGATCGGGTCGCCATCATGGAAACGAACCGCGCGAAGCTGCCCGAGACATTTAGCCTCGACCGGCTGGATACGCCGATCGGCGTGGCATTGATCGTCAGCGACGACGACGGCGTTCTGCGCGCGCTGGACTGGGAAGACTACGAGCCGCGCATGAAGGAGTTGTTGCGGCTGCAATATGGTGCGGTGGTCCTCAAGGACGCGCGCGGGCCCAAAGAGCTCAGGTCGGCGCTGTCAGGCTATTTCGAGGGCGATCTCGACCGCCTGCGACAGATCGAATGGCGCGTCGCCGGCACGGCGTTCCAGCAGAAAGTCTGGAAGGCGCTACCGAGGATTCCGGCCGGCACGACGATGAGCTACGGCGCGCTGGCGGCGAAGATCGGCCTGCCCAAGGCGATCCGCGCCGTCGGCCATGCCAACGGCTCCAATCCGATCAGTGTGGTCGTGCCCTGTCACCGCCTGATCGGCGCCAACGGTTCGCTGGTCAAGTATGGCGGCGGGCTGGAGCGGAAGCGCTGGCTGCTGCAGCACGAGGGAGTGGAGGTTTAAGGCGACAAAGCTCGGATTACCCGAACAGCCACGACCTCGGATTGGCGATCGGCTTGTGCTCGTTGATCGCCGCCATGCCTTTGACGATTCGGATCAGCGACCACACGAACCACCAGACCAGAATAGGGATGCCGATCAGCACGATGGTGAGCAGAAAGCCGATCGTGAGGTAAAGCAATCCGATCGAGAAGGTCCTGATCTGAAACTGGTAGTGCGACCGCAGCACTGGGTCGGCATCCTCGATCTTCACATACGCGATGACGACGCCAGCCAGCGCCGGAAACACGAAGAAATATCCAGCGGCGTAAAGCAGATAGACAATGAGCGCGAGGCTATCGACGGAGACGATCGGTCGCTGTGTCTGGGAAACAAGTGCCATGCCCGCCTCCATTGCGACGGGGATCGTCGGGTCTGCGAACGTCTTTTTGTCGTTGCAGCCATATCCCCGGTTCAAGCGACCGACACCTACGAGGGTTCAGCCGCCGCTTCCGTGATGGGGATCACGTGCCCGGCCGTGCATCGACCGGGTCGCTGGGCTCACGCCGGGGCGACGTTGTCTTCGGTGGCGAGCAGATGAATCAGCGCGCTCTTGATCGCGGCCTGCCGGGTCGGGGCGTTGATCTGGGCGCCCAGCAAATCGGTGACATAGAACACGTCGCGGGCGCGCTCGCCGAAGGTCGCGACATGGGCCGAGGCGATGTTGAGGTTGAGCTTCGAGATCGCCGTGGTCAGTTGATACAACAGGCCGGGGCGGTCGAGGCCGGAGACCTCGATCACGGTGTAGCGGTCCGACCACTGGTTGTTGATGGTGACTTCCGGCTCTACCACGAAGGGGCGGACCTTGCCGCGGCCGGCGGCCTTGCGCGCCACCACCTCGGGCAGCCGCAACTTGCCTTCCAGCACCTGCTCGATCATCTCGCCAATGCGGGTGGCGCGGCGGCCCTCGTCCTCGTCGCGGTCGTATTCCCTGGATATCGCGATGGTGTCGAGCGCGCGGCCGTCGGTGGTGGTGTAGATCTGGGCGTCGACGATGTTGGCGCCGGCGGACGCACAGGCGCCCGCGATGATCGACAGCAGCCAGGGATGGTCGGTCGCCAGGATCGTCAGTTCGGTGACGCCGCGCGCTTCGTCGAATCCGACATTGATCGCGAGTTTGTGGCCGGCCTGTTCGCTGGCCCGCAGGAAGCGCGCATGGCGGATTTTGCGCGGCAGCTCGACCTTGAGCCAGTAGGCCGGATATTGCCGGGCGATATAGGCGTTGAGTTCCGCTTCCGGCCATTCGGTGAAGGCGGCGCGGAATTCGGATTGCGCCACCGCGATACGCTGCGCGCGGTTCACTTCGGAGAAGCCGCCGGTCAGCACCGGCTCGGTCTCGTAGTACAGCGTGCGCAGCAGTTGCGCCTTCCAGCCGTTCCAGACGCCGGGGCCGACGCCGCGGATGTCGGCGGTGGTGAGAATGGTCAGGAGCTTCATCTGCTCGACCGACTGCACCACGGCGGCGAAATTCTCGATGGTCTTGCGGTCGGAGAGGTCGCGCGACTGCGCTACCGTCGACATCGTGAGATGCTCTTCGATCAGCCACGCCACCGTTTCGGTATCGGCGGCGTTGAAGCCGAACCGCGGGCACAGCCGCCGCGCCACCCTGGCGCCGGCGATCGAGTGATCCTCGGGCCGGCCCTTGGCGATGTCGTGCAGCAGCGTGGTGATGTAGATCACCGCGCGGTGCTCGGGGCGGAGCTTTCGGAACAGGTCGCTGGCGACGGTGAACTCGTCGTTACCGCCGCGTTCGATCTCCTGCAGGAAGCCGACGCAGCGCAGCAGATGCTCGTCCACCGTGTAATGGTGGTACATGTTGAACTGCATCATCGACACGATCTTGCCGAAGGCGCGGATGAAGTGACCGAGCACGCCGGTCTCGTTCATCCGCCGCAACACGATTTCGGCATTGTCGGAGGTCAGGATCTCCATGAACAGCGCGTTGGCTTCCGGATTTTCCCGAAGCTGGGTGTTGATCAGCTTCAGCGAGCGCGTCACCGTGCGCATCGCGTCGGGATGGAAGGCGAGGTTGTTCTTCTGCGCCAGCCGGAAGATCCGGATCAGGTTGACCGGGTCGTGCTTGAAGACATCGGGCGTGGCGAGATTGATGCGGTTGTTGTCGATGATGAAGTCGTCGCTGTCGGGCACCCGCCGCCGTGCCGTGCTGCCCGGCCGTAGCCGCGCCACCACCCGGCTCAGCACCGGCGCCGGCTTGGCCTGCTCGTCTTCGAGCTTGGCGCACAGGATCGCGGTGAGATCGCCGACGTCCTTGGCGATCAGGAAGTAGTGCTTCATGAAGCGTTCGACATCCTGCATGCCGGGATGCGAGGTATAGCCGAGCCGCACCGCGATCTCGCGCTGCATGTCGAACGACAGCCGCTCCTCGGCGCGGCCGGAGACGAAATGCAAATTGCAGCGCACCGACCACAGGAAGTCGGCGCAGCGGCGGAAGGTGCGGTACTCCTGCGCGTCGAACACGCCGCGCTCGACCAGTTCGCCGGTCTC
>JAIEPP010000324.1 GCA_019748335.1 Xanthobacteraceae bacterium | reverse complement strand
GCGCGGGGGCAACGGTGACCGGCGCCGGCGCCGCAACGGGAGCCGGTGCGGCGACATCCGACTGAACCGGGGCGTTGGATGCAACGGACTGCGCAGGCGCTGGCGTGTAGGTCGCGGTGGGGGCGGCGGGCGTAACCGGCTGCGGCGCGGCGGCCTGAACCGGAGCGGGAGCAGGGGCCGGTTTCGCCGGCGTGGTGTCGGCGAAGTCATCGTCCTTGCTCTTGGAGCCGATGCCCTTGAAATCGATATTGCCGACGGTGCCGGAATATCCGGGCGCTGTGATCTTGATGCAGGACAGTGCGTTGCAGTTGCGCGGCGCCTCGACGCGAATGCGCTCGCCGTTGATCTCGATCGACATGCCGCCGGCATGCGCCGAGGTGGTGGCCATCAGCAGCGCGGCGATGATGTAAAACTTTTTCATGGGTGCCTCCTGAGCAGCGTGTGAATGGGTTGGCGTTGAACTTGCCGAAACCCTAGACCCCGTCAGCGGCATTTTCTGTGATGCGCGTCACAAGGCCTGTGCCGCGTCCGTCACGGAACGGTGAGGTGACTCAGATCACATCCAGCAGGGGTTGCCGGCGATTAGTGTCGCGGCATGATCTGCGGGAGGGCTCCGATGAAACGACTTTATTTTCTCGCCGCGCTGCTGGCGTTCAGTCCGTCCGCGCATGCCGGCAGCTCGATTTCATTTTCCGTCGGCGGCCATCGAATCCACATCGAAGCTTCGCCGCATTGCCGCTCGACCTCCTGCGCCTCGGTATCGGTTGATTCCCGCCGCAAGGGCGACCGGTCCGATGACGATAACGCTGCAGCGGTGAAGCCGGCGCCACCGGCGCCGCAGACGGTGACGCCGCCGGCGCCGCCCGCCAATGTTCAGCCGGTCCAGACCATCGTCGCGCCGCCGCCGGCCGTTTACAAGCCGGCCGCCGCCGCGACCCAGATCGTTGCCGCGCCGCCGCCACCGATGCAGCAAGTCGCAATTCCCGTCCCGCCTGCTCCGCCGCCGCCCGTTCAGCAGGTTGCGATTCCCGTTCCGCCGCCGCCGCCGATCGTCACACCGGCTGAAGTCGCGCGGCCTTCGTCACCGATTGCACGGGTCTCGAATGAGGTCGCGCAAGAGGAAGCCGATACGCCTGTCGGTGACTGGCAGACCGAAGGCAGGGGCGCGGTGCGCATCGCCAGATGCGGCAACGCGTTGTGCGGCTACGTCCTCAATTCATCGTCCGACGATCGCGGCGAGGCGGTGCTAATCAACATGAAGCCAAAGAACGACACGCAATGGACCGGCAGCGTCTACAGCCAGGACAGCGGCGACACGTATTACGGCACGATGGACATGAAGACGTCGAACACGCTGCGTGTCGAAGCCTGCGCACTCGGCCGCTTCTACTGCTCCGGCAACAGCTGGAGCCGGATCACCGGCCGCGCCGCAAGCCTGATGACGTCGCGCAAGGTCTCCGCTGAGCCACGGTCGTAACGCGGCGGCGTTTCCAATTTGTAATCGATTGCGTCTGAACGGCCGCTCCATCGCAACCGACCGATAGCTGAGTTGCTGTTGGTGAAAGATGGAGATCGACCATGAAGCGCATGGCGCTGGCTATTCTGTTGATGCTCGCGGGCGCGGCCGCCGCGCATGCCGACAACGATCTCTACGACAACATCCTGAAGCAGCGGCGTGACATCAACGCGCTGCAGGCCGACACCGATATGTGTGACGCACAGACCGGCGCACAGCAGAACGGCACCGCGACATCGCGGCCATACAAGCGTTGCATGCTGTCGCACGGCTGGCGCTTCAGCCACACGGTGCGCGAGCGTGCGAAACGCGACGACCGTTATCCCGATCCCGACAATCCCGGTCTGATGTGCCGGGATTTCAAGATCGGCGGCATCACCGGATCGAGCTGTTCGAATTTCGATTAAGGGGGGCCGGTTTCGATTAAGTAAGGCTCGCCCACGAAAACGCCCGGTGGCATGGCCATCGGGCGAAGGGTCCAGATCTGGACGGAAAGCCTAGATGACGCCGAGCACGATCGCCCCGACGAAGGCAAAAGCGACATACGCGGCGACAACGCTCAATCTGCTGACGAAAGTCATGGGAACGCCCTCCCTTGGTTCACGTCGTGTCTGCAATAACGCTTCAAGCTAGCAACGTGTTCCCGGCGGAAAAAGTCAGCGTTGCTGTCACTCCCGGGGATCTCCACAGCCGCCCGGCCCCGGCAACGTGGTAAAAAATTCGTAAAATCAAGGCGTTGATGAGTCCTTAAATAAATTGGTCGAACGTGCGCCGGATGACGCGCGGAGTTCGTTTGTATCTCGTCGGCTCCTTCGTCCTTGTATCGCTAGCGGGTTGCGGGCGCGGATTTTTCTCCGCCGAGCGCGAACCGTGGCGGGCCGAGGCCGAAATCGCATGCCTGAAGTCCGGCGCGGTCAAGGAGAGCCCGGAACGGGTCCGGATCGACCCGATTTCGGGTCCCGGCATGTGCGGCGCGGAATTCCCCCTCAAGGTAGCTGCTCTCGGCGAGGGCACCGCCAGCTTCGGCTTTGCCGATGATCTGCGGCCGCCGGGTAACATCGGCAATCAGCCGCGCTGGCCGATTTCGCCGCCGCCGGCGCCAGCTGCGCCGCAGGGAAGTTATCAAGGCAATTATCAAGGCGGCTATTCGGACAGGGCGCTGCGCCAGCCGACCTATGCCGCCCCCTCGAACGGACCGGTCTCACTGTCGGCGCCGGGCGTCGCCCCGCAGGAATACGAAATCGATCTGCCGGCCGAAGCCACGCCCGGACAGCCGTCCTATCGCGACACGCCGGCCTATCCGCCACGTGATCGCACTTCGGCGCCGTCGCAGGCGCCTTATTCTGCGCCTTATTCGCCGCCGCGACTTGGACCCGCGCCGGGCAATTCCGTCAACACGGTTGGTCCGGTCGCAATCAAGCCGACGGCGACGCTGGCCTGTCCAATCGTGTCGGCCCTGGACCGCTGGCTCGCCGATTCCGTGCAGCCGGCAGCGGTGCGCTGGTTCGGCGCCCGCGTGGTCGAGATCAAGCAGATCTCCGCCTATTCGTGCCGCGGTATGAACGGCAATTCGAATGCGCATATTTCCGAACACGCTTTCGGCAACGCGCTCGACATTGCCGCCTTCACGCTCGCCGACGGCCGGCGCGTCACCGTGAAGGATGGCTGGAAGGGCATGCCGGAAGAGCAGGGCTTTCTGCGCGACGTGCAAAGCGCGGCCTGCCAGCAGTTCAACACCGTGCTGGCGCCGGGATCGAACGTCTATCACTACGATCACATCCACGTCGACCTGATGCGCCGCGCCTCGCGCCGCGTCATCTGCCAGCCGGCCGCCATGTCGGGCGAAGAGGTCGCCGCACGCGCCGGTGCGCGCAACCCCTACGCCTCGCGCGAACCTTTCGTCACCGGATCGCTCGGCGGCAAGAAGCCGATGCCGCGACCGCACAAGGCCGGCAAGGTCAACGAGGAAGACGAGTTCGAGGACGACTAAAGAGCTTTGCGAATTCGAGCTATCTTCTTCGCTCGCCGTCGGCTCATCTCAGCGAAATTCCTGCATTGGATCAGGCGGCGGAGAGTCGTACATGGAACCTGCTGCCTGTCGCCTGCGCATATCGCACAAGCGTCTTGGTACTTGGCAAGGTTTGGCCGCTCTCCAATCGGGCGATGGTGGACTGGCTTGTGCCCATGCGGGTAGCTAATTCGGCTTGGGACAGCCCCGCGCGTACGCGAGCCCTGACCAGTTCAGCGGAAATCTCGAACTCCGGGGCCAATGCGTCGTATTCGACCCTGACCTTGGGATTGGCGAGCAGCCGGGTTTTGAGCTTTTCGAACGGGATCGTCATGTAATCTCCCTTGCGCGCTGGAGCGCGAGCTTAATCTCGGCGGGCGGAGTCTTCTGGGTCTTCTTCACGAAAGCCCGAACCACGATCACTCTTCGGCCGATCGCCGTGACATAGAGTGCGCGGGCTATTCCATCACGACCCGTCAGCCGTAACTCCCAGAGCTTTCCTTCCAGATGTTTCACATGCGGTTCGCCCAGGCTTTCCAATCCAGCCTGGATGATGCGCTCGGAGAGTCGAAGAAACCGGGCCTGCATGTCAGCCGGAAGCGCGGCGATCTCAGCAGAGACGGTATCGTTCAGGATTTCGACACGCCAAGGCATAGCTGCTTATATCTCAATTTTGAGATATAAGCAAGAGGCGAAATGTGAGGTGAGTGAATCATCTTATCCCGCCAGCCGCTGCAGCAGGTCCTGTACCACGCCTTTCAACAGATCGAGTTTGTAGCCCGTCATCGGCAGCGGCTTGGCGCCCGCGACAGCCTGTTCGGCGGCAGATGCAATGTTCGCGGCATTGGCGGCCTTGCCTTGCAGCGCGGCTTCGACGGCCGCCAGCCGCAACGGCACCGCAGCGATGCCGCCGGCGGTGAGGCGAATGAACTGGAACGTGCCGTCCTTGACCACGGCGCGGGCGCAGACTTCGACCAAAGGCCACTCCGCATGGGTGCGGCTGATGGCGCGCTTGTAGAGCGCGCGCTCGCCGGCCATTGGCGCCGGCAGTTCGACACCCTTGATCAGTTCGCCCGGTTGCAGCGCGTTGTCGGCGGCGCCGTTGGAGCCGTCGCCGAACACCTCAGCCATCGTCAGGCAGCCGCGCTTGTCGGTGGCAATGGTGGCGTCGTAGGCCAGCAGCGCCGCCGCCATGGTGGAGGGATGCGGCGCGACGCAGGGGCCGAGGTCGAAGGCGACGCCGTAGAGATGATTGCCCGAACGCGCCGGGCAATCCGATCCGCCCTTCTTGAGGCAGGCGATCTCCGGGCTGCGGTAGTACCAGCAGCGCGAGCGTTGCGCGAGGTTGCCGCCGAGCGTGGCGAGGTGGCGGATCTGCGGCGTCGCCAGACCTTGCGCCGAAGCCGCGATGCCGGGATAGGCGGCCGCAATACGGGCGTCGGCGGCGATGGCGGCAATCGTGGTGGCGGCGCCGATGCGCAAGGTTCCGTCCGCGCCCCAGAGCATGCTCGTCATCTCGGGTTCGACGGCGATATCGAGCAGCGGTCCGGTCGAGACGCCGCTGCGGCGTCGCTCGGAGATGTCGGTGCCGCCGGCGCGGAATTCCGTATCTTGCGCGTTTTTGGTTGCCACGCTCATGCGGCGGTTCTCCCTTTCAGTGCGGCAATCAAGCGGTCGGGCCGGATCGGCAACTCCGTCATCCGGATGCCGGTGGCGTTGCAAACGGCGTTGGCAACGGCCGGCGAGGTCGGCACCGTGGCGACTTCGCCGATACCGACGCTGCCGCCGAGCACGTGGCCAAATCCGCCTTCGTCGAAGTGCACGTCAATGTCGGGCGTGTCCGAGATGCCGGGGATGCGATAGTCCTCCATCCCGCCGGAGAGAACGTCGCCGGTTTGGCTGTCGATCTCGCGCGCTTCATACAGCGCGTAGCCGATGCCCTGGATCACCGAGCCCGCCGCCTGGCTGCGCGCCAGCGCGGGAGCCGCGACCTTGCCGACCGCGATGCCGGTGTGAACACTGACGACGCGGACATGGCCGAGCCAGGTGTCGACCTCGACCTCGATCACCTGCACCGAGCTCGGCACGCCGGCGCCGATCGCGAGATTGGAAAAGCGCCGCATCATGAAGCCGAAGATCCAGCCGAGCAGGCCGACCTGTTTCAGCGGCGACTCGATTCCCGGCGCCGTCTGCTTGCTGTCTTCGGGGCGCTCGCCGGAAGCTGCGAGATCGGGCGATGCTGCGAGCAACTCGCGCCACGGCGCGTTAGAGCCGGGAACGGGTTTGCGTTTCGCATTCTGTTCGATCGACGCCTTCAGTTTGGCAATCGCCAGCAGTGTCGGCGGGATCACCGAGGCCGTTACCCGGCTGCCGCCTGACCCCGGTCCTTCCGGCAACCTGGAATCGCCGATCCTGACCTCGATCTCGTGCGGCTCCAGCCCGAACTCGCGCGCGACCGTGTTGGCGATCACGCTGCGGGTGCCGGTGCCGATATCCTGTGTCGCGGTGCTCGCAACAAGCCGCCCGCCCTTGACCGCGACCTCGACCTTGGAGCCGGGCTGCCACAGATAGAGCCAGTAGCCGGTGGCGACACCAACGCCGCGGCGATAGCGGCCGGTCTGCGATGTCGCCGGGTTGCGGTTGCGCCAGACTTCCAGCCCCATCGCCCAGTCGTAGAGGCGCTGGCGGTTCGGATCGGGATCCCAGCGTTTGCGAAGCGCGATCGGATCGGTGTTCATCCGCAGCGCCGCTTCGTCGATCGCCTGTTCCAGCGCGAACGCCATCGGCGGCCCGCCGGGCCCGCGAAAAGGAGCACCTGGCGGCAGATTGCTGATGACGTCGAAATCGGCGAGATGCGTGGCTTCCGCCGGATAGATCAGGCGCGCCAGCGTAGCGATCGTCGAGTTGGTCGCCGCGCCGGTGTCGGCATAAGCGGTGAGCGACAGCGCCTTCAGTTCACCCTGCTCGGAGGGCAGCAGCGCGATCTTGACCTCGGCCGCCGGGCGATTGCCGGTCACCGACAATTCCTCGTGACGGTTGAATGCAACAGGCACCGGCGCTCTTGCCGCACGGGCCAGCTCGACCGCGGCAATGGTCTCCATGCCGAGACTCGCCTTCGAACCAAAACCGCCGCCGACATGGTCGGCGATGACGCGCACCTTGTCGTGGTCGAATTTGAAACGCTTGGCGATCAGCTCCATCAGATGGAACACCGCCTGGGTCGAGGCGTGCACCGTCAGCACGTCGCCGTCGAAGCGCGCGACCGCGGCATGCGGCTCCAGGCAGGCATGCGATTGCGTGCCGGTCCGGAAGGTGCCCTCGACCAGCAGCGGGTTGTTGGCCTCGCGCGCGCTCGCCACCCAGCTCTGCGCCTGTTTCGGCTTCTTGGAAAACGCCGCCGACGGTCCGCGGATATTTCCCTTCCACGGCGCCGGTGAGCCGCCGCCTTCGGAGACGTTGCCGGCCTTCTTGCGATCGGACTTTTCGAACACGATCGGCGCATCCGGCTTGCGGGCCTGTTCCAGTCCGATCGCCGACGGCAGCTTTTCGCTGCTGATCTTGATCGCGGCGATGGCGGCAAGGGCCGTCTTGCGATCCCGGGCGGCAACGGCGGCGATGGGGGCGCCGACAAAGCGGACGACGCGGTCGTCGCCGAGCAGCGAAATCGCGGCGCTGACGCCGGCCATCGCGCGCACCGGGGCGAGATCGAGTTCGCCGATCCGCGCATGCGCGAATGGCGAGCGCAGGATCAGGCCCTCGAGCTGGCCCTCATGGCGGATATCGACGGTGTATTTCGCGGCTCCCGTCACCTTGTCGCGGGCTTCCATGCGCGGCGGAATGGACACCTGCGCCAACTGCCCGCGCAAGACGCTGCTGGACGAACAGGGCGAACC
>JAIEPP010000577.1 GCA_019748335.1 Xanthobacteraceae bacterium | reverse complement strand
TGGTGGCGACCAGCAGACTGATCTCGTGGGCGGCGAACTGCGCCATCACGCGGTCCTTCTCGGTGCCCTTCATCTGGCCGTGCACCAGGCCGACGCGCTCGCCGAAACGTTCGCGCAGGCGCTCGAAGCGTTCGGTGGCGTTGGTGAGATGTTCGGTGCCCTCGGCCTCGGATTCCTCGACCAGCGGGCAGATCCAGTAGACCAGCTTGCCGGTCTTGAGCGCGCGGCCGACGCCGTCGGTGACCTCGTCGAGCCGGCTGTTAGGCACGGTGCGGGTATCGATCGGCTGGCGTCCGGCCGGCTTCTCGCGCAATTCCGAGACGTCCATATCGCCGAAATAAGTCAGCACCAGCGTGCGCGGGATCGGCGTCGCGCTCAGCACCAGCACATCCACGGCTTCGCCCTTGTTGGTGAGCGCGAGGCGCTCGCGGACGCCGAAGCGATGCTGCTCGTCGACCACGGCCAGCGCCAACGCCTTGAACACCACGTCGTCCTGGATCAGCGCATGGGTGCCGACCAGCAAATCGATCTCGCCGGCCTCCAGCCGCGCCAAAATCTCGCGGCGCTCCTTACCCTTCTCGCGGCCGGTGAGGATCGCCACCTGCATGCCCGCGCGCTCCGCGAGCGGAGTGATGGTCTTGATGTGCTGGCGCGCCAGAATTTCGGTCGGCGCCATCAGCGCGGCCTGCTTGCCGGCCTCGGTGACCGCGGCCGCAGCCAAGAGCGCCACCACCGTCTTGCCCGAGCCGACGTCGCCTTGCAGCAACCGCAGCATCCGCACCGGCTGGCGCAGATCCTCGGTGATGGCGGCGACCGCCTCGCGTTGCGATCCCGTCAGCGCGTAGGGCAGCGCGTCGATGATCCGGTTGCGCAGATGGCCGTCGCCGGCATGGCGGTCGCCGGCCGGGCGCCGCAACTGCGCGCGCACCAGCGCCAGCGCCAGTTGGCCCGCCAACAGTTCATCGAACGCCAGCCGCGACCAGAATGGGCGGTCGGGCAGGATATCCGTGAGTTCGACCGGGACATGCACCCGATTCAGGGCCTCCCGAACCGGCGGAAATTGGCAGCGGCGCAGCACCTCGGGGCTGATCCATTCCGGCAATTCCGGCAGTTTGGTCAGCGCCTGCGCGATCGCCCGGCGCAACGAGCCGAGCGCAAGGCCTTCGGTGAGGGGATAGACCGGATCGATCCCGGTGAGCTTGGAAAAACCGGCTTCGTCGATGACGCGGTCGGGATGCACGATCTGCGGAATGCCGTCATACATCTGCAGCGTGCCGGAGACGTAACGCTTCTCGCCGACCGGCAGCATTTTCTCGACATAGCCGGGCTTAGCGCGGAAAAACGTCAGCACCACGTCGCCGGTGTCGTCGCTGGCATAGACCAGGAACGGCGCACGGGCATTGCGCGGTGGCGGCGGCCGGTGGCGATCGACGGTGACCTCCAACGTTACCACGGTGCCCTGTACGGCGTCGCGAATTTTCGGCCGCGCCCGGCGGTCGATCACGCTCGCCGGCAGATGCAGCAACAGATCGACCAGCCGCGGGGTCTCGCTGCGGCTGAGCAGATAGCGCAGCAGCTTGTCCTGCTTCGGTCCGACGCCGGGGAGGGACGTGACCGGCGCAAACAAGGGATTGAGCAGAGCAGGGCGCATAAAGTCTCTCGTTACACAATCCGTCATGCGCGGGCTTCGACCTGCGCATCCATCCCTCTTCACGAGGATGGATTGCTGGGTCAAGCCCGGCAATGACATCGGAGCGGTAATTCACGCAACTGTTGGGGCTGACATTGGCGATCCCGAACGCTATATCAACCCTGCCCGGCACGTCCGGGCTTTTGGCGTTCGGAAGTGGATTGGGAACATGACGGGATCGACACGATCAAGCACCGGCCTCGATGACCGCCGCAAGCGGCTGCTGTTTCGCTGCTGGCATCGCGGCACCCGCGAGATGGACCTGATCCTCGGCCGCTTCGCCGATGCCGAGATCGCCACCCTGAGCGACGAAGAGCTGACCAAGCTCGAGCACCTGATCGATGTGCCGGATCCCGACCTCTTTGCCGCGCTGACCGGCGACAAGCCGCTGGCGCCGGAATATGCCAGTGCGCTGTACGACCGCATCAGGGCCCGTCGCGCCGTGGATCACGGCGCATGAAGGCTCCGACCAGATCGCCCGCCACGCTGCTCGCCCCCGGCCGCGCGCTGACCTTCGCCAACGTCGCCGAGGGCGCGGAAGGGCTCGTTGTCGCCGACCTGGCGCGGGCGGTGGCCGCCAGGCCAAAGCCGTCGGCGGTGAGCCTTGCGGTGGTCTGCCGTGACGGCCCGCGGATGCAGCAACTGGCCCGCGCGCTGGAATTCTTCGCACCCGATCTGCCGGTCATGCAGTTCCCGGCCTGGGACTGCCAGCCCTATGACCGGGTATCGCCGCATGGCGGCGTTCTGGCGCAGCGCCTGACCACGCTGGCGCGGCTGTCCCGCCTGAAGGGCAGCGACAAGCCGCTGATCGTGCTGACGACCGTCAACGCCATTGTCCAGCGGGTGCCGGCGCGTGAAGTGATCGCGGCGCAGGCGCTGTCGGTCGCTCCCGGCCATGTGGTGCCGATGGATTCCATCGTCGCCTGGCTCGAGCACAACGGCTACAACCGCTCCTCCACCGTGCGCGAACCCGGCGAATATGCCGTGCGCGGCGGCATCCTCGACCTGTTTCCGGCCGGGCTCGAACAGCCGGTGCGGTTCGATTTCTTCGGCGACAGCCTTGAATCGATCCGCACCTTCGATGCCGAAACCCAGCGCACATTGCTCGACATGCGCGCGCTCGATCTGGTGCCGATCTCGGAATTCCAGCTCGTCACCGAAACCATCCGCCGCTTCCGCATGGGCTATGTCGCGACCTTCGGCGCGCCGCAGCGTGACGATCTGCTGTATGAGGCCGTCAGCGAAGGCCGCCGTCATCCCGGCATGGAACACTGGCTGCCGCTGTTCCAGGAGCGGATGGACACGCTGTTCGACTATCTCGACGGCGCAACGATCGCGATCGAACCGCAGGCCGAGGATGCCGCGCGGGAACGCTTCAAGCAGATCGCGGACTATTACGAGGCGCGGCGCGAGGCGATGGATATTCCCGGCGGCGGCGCGATCTACAAGCCGTTGCCGCCGGACCGGCTCTATCTGACCGACGCGGAATGGACGGAACGGCTTGGCGAAAGCGCGCTCGCGCGGTTGACGCCGTTCGCGGTGCCCGACGACGGTTCTGACGTGTTCGATGCCGGCGCGCGGCTGGGCCGCAGTTTTGCGCCGGAGCGCGCCGATACCACGGTCAACGTGTTCGAAGCCGTGGTGGCGCATGTGCTGGCGTTGCAGGCGCAGCGCAAGAAGGTGGTGATCGCACTGTGGAGCGAAGGCTCGCGCGACCGCATGGGCAGCATGCTGCGCGACCACAAGCTGCTCAACCTCACCAGCGTCAACACCTGGCGCACGGTGCAGGCGACGCCGCGCAACGAGGCGATGCTGGCCGTGGTCGGCATGGAAAGCGGCTTTGAGACCGACGACGTTGCCGTCATCAGCGAGCAGGATATTCTGGGCGACCGGCTGGTGCGGCCGCGCAAATCCAGCCGCAAGCTCGACAACTTCATCTCGGAGGTGACGAGCCTCGCCACCGGCGACCTCGTCGTTCACGTCGAGCACGGCATCGGCCGTTTTGTAGGCTTGCAGACCATCGCGGTCGGCGGCGCGCCGCACGACTGTCTCGAACTGCATTATGCCGCCGAGACAAAACTGTTCCTGCCGGTCGAGAACATCGAGCTGCTGTCGCGCTACGGCTCCGACCACACCAATGTCGAACTCGACAGGTTGGGCGGCGGCGGTTGGCAGGCCCGCAAGGCCAAGCTGAAGAACCGCATCCGCGAGATCGCCGGCGAACTGATCAAGATCGCGGCCGAACGGCACCTGCACGAAGCGCCGAAAATGCCGGTGCAGCCGCATGTCTATGACGAGTTCTGCGCGCGCTTCCCCTATGAAGAGACCGAGGATCAGCTCGGCGCCATCACCGCGACGCTGAAGGACCTCGAAAGCGGCCGTCCGATGGACCGGCTGATCTGCGGCGACGTCGGCTTCGGCAAGACCGAGGTGGCGTTGCGCGCGGCGTTTGCCGTGGCGTTGGACGGCAAGCAGGTCGCCGTGGTGGTGCCGACGACGCTGCTGGCGCGCCAGCACAGCAAGAATTTTGCCGAACGCTTCCGGGGGTTCCCGGTCAACGTCGCGCAAGCTTCGCGACTGATCCCGCCAAAGGAAATGACGCTGGTCAAGAAGGGCCTAACCGACGGCGGCGTCGATATCGTGATCGGCACCCATGCGCTGCTCGGCAAGGCGATCAAGTTCAGGGATCTCGGCCTGCTGATCGTCGACGAGGAACAGCACTTCGGCGTCAGCCACAAGGAACGCCTCAAGCAGTTGCGCGCGCAGGTGCACGTGCTGACGCTGTCGGCGACGCCGATCCCGCGCACGCTGCAACTGGCGCTGACCGGCGTCCGCGATCTCTCGATCATTGCCTCGCCGCCGGTCGATCGCCTCGCGGTGCGCACTTTCGTGGCGCCGCACGATCCGCTGATGATCCGTGAGGCCTTGCTGCGCGAACGCTATCGCGGCGGGCAGGCGTTCTATGTGGTGCCGCGGATCGAGGATCTCGCCGGCGTCAAGGACTTCCTCGACAAGAACGTACCGGAGATGAAGGTCGCGGTCGCCCACGGCCAGATGCCGCCGACCGTGATCGAAGACATCATGTCCGCGTTCTACGACGGCAAATACGACATCCTGCTGTCGACCACCATCATCGAGTCCGGCCTCGATATCCCGACCGCCAACACCCTGATCGTGCACCGTGCCGACATGTTCGGTCTGGCGCAGCTCTATCAGTTGCGCGGCCGGGTTGGGCGCTCGAAGCTGCGCGCCTATGCGCTGTTCACGCTACCGGCGCAGCAGAAGATCACGGCGCAGGCGGAACGGCGGCTGAAGGTGCTGCAGTCGCTGGAGACGCTCGGCGCGGGCTTCCAGCTGGCCTCGCACGACCTCGACATTCGCGGCGCCGGCAATTTGTTGGGCGAGGAACAGTCCGGCCACATCAAGGAAGTCGGCTTCGAGCTTTATCAATCGATGCTGGAGGAGGCGATCCTCAACCTCAAGGCCGGCGTATCGGAGCCTGCCGCCGACCGCTGGTCGCCGCAGATCACCATCGGCATGCCCGTGCTGATCCCGGAGGAGTATGTCGCCGACCTCGCGGTGCGGCTGTCGCTGTATCGACGCCTCGCCGATCTCGAAACCGACGACGAGATCGACAATTTTGCCGCTGAAATGCGCGATCGCTTTGGCGTGTTGCCGGACGAGGTGCGCTATCTGTTCAAGGTCGCTGCGATCAAGGCCTATTGTCGCCGGGCCAACGTCGAGAAGGTCGATGCCGGACCGAAGGGCGCGGTCATCACCTTCCGCGACAACAAGTTCGCCCAACCGGATCGTCTGGTGTTCTTCATCCGCCAACATGGCCAGGCCGCGAAGGTGCGCCCCGACATGAAGGTCGTGTTCCTGCAGGTGTGGAAGACGCCGGAAGAGCGCCTGATGGGCACGACCGAAATTTTACGGCAGCTCGCCAATCTCGCGGAGAACAAGAAGGCGGCGTAGGCAAGAAGTGGCGTGGTGACGCCCCATCCACGTCATTGCGAGAAGCGATAGCGACGAAGCAATCCATACTTGTTTCGCCGTGTCATGGATTGCTTCGCTTCGCTCGCAATGACGGCGTGCGCAGACGACGTAAACAGCCGCCGGCGTTACCGCCGACGGCCGTTCTCGCGTAGTGAGGCCAGGCTTACTTCGGATACTTGAATTCCGGCGCGGCCTTCAGAGCATCCTTGGTGGTGTTCATCGACGCCATCCACTTGTCGTTCTTGGCGTCGTGCTTCACGCTGACCGAGGACGGCGACACCGCGACATAGTGCTCGCCCATGCCGAGGAACCCGCCGACCGAAAGGATCAGCGCGTCGACCGTGTTGTTCTTGATGGCGATGTCGGTGATCTCGCCGACCGACTCGTCCTTCTGGTTGTAGACATTGAGGCCCTTCAGCTTCGACGAAAACATCTCGTTACCCGAGACGGTCGAAAACTTGGCTTCGGCCGGCGCGTTTCCGACGGTCTTGGCTTCCTCGGCGAGAACCGGACTTGCCAGCAGGGCCAGCGACGCAGCGATCAGTGCAATCTTCTTCATGTCGTCCTCCAGTGTAGATGATGTGCTCTACAATGCAGGACCTGCATGCTTGTTCCGTCGGATATCGCGGAACATTTACGACGCGGCGCGCTGCGCGTCTTCGTCCAGCCGTGACAGCAGCGACTTCGCGGAATCCTTGGGCAACAAGGTCGCGACCGTCACGACCGGTTCCGATCGTGCGTCGCGGGCGCCGTGGCTGGTGTGGCGCATGACGCTCGACAAGCGCCGCGCAATCGCATGCGCCATCTTCAGGTTGGTCTCGGCAAAGGCGACGACAACCGATCCGTCGTCCTGAACCGCACCAAAGTCCATCTGCCGCATTAGCCGGCCAATGATCCGTGCGCCGTCGATGTGCGCGCGCGGGTGCGCGGGATCGAAGGCAAAGCGAGCCACCGACAATCCGCCGCCGCGTTCCTGGGTGTGATAGACGGCGCTGGCGAAATCGCGCGCGAACGCGGCAGATGTCAGCAGGCCGGTCAGGGCGTCGATCAGACCGTCGGCGTCGATCGCCTTCAGTGTCCGACTCAGATGGGCTTCGAAGGCGTGCTGGCGGATCAGCGGCAATACGGTCGCCGCCACCTGCGCGGCGTCGGCGGACATGATCTCAAGGTTCGGCAGGTCGTAGGCCGGCGCCAGATCGGCCGCCGTCACCACGACCGGCAGACGACGGAAGCGGGCATCCTCGGCCAATACCGTGAGGAAGGCGTCGATCACGCGCAGGCTAAAACCCTCGCAGAGCACGATGCCGTCGATCTCCCTGACGTTGAGATGGTTGGCCGCAGCCTCGATCGATAGCGCGCCGACAACGCCGGTGCGCTCGCCGAGTGTGACCGACAGCGTCGGATAGGCGCCGCCGCGGCCGATCAGCAGCACGGTGGCGTCCCTGATCATGTCGATATCCGACGATGCGATCAACGCCGCCGGCGTTTGTCGGCGCATCACGGTCGCATGCAGGGATCGAATTCGCAGCGCGGCGCCCAGCCGCGCGATCAGTCGATCCGGACGACCCTCGATGTTTTCCCGGGCCTGAAAAAACGGAATCGCGTTCTCGGGAATCGGAATCCGCGGATCCACCGCGATCAGCGGCAGATAGGGGCGGCATGCCGCGGTGCGCGCGGCGAGTGCAGCCAGTCCAGCCGGGTCGATTTCAGACGAGGCGGCGACGACCGC
>JAIEPP010000110.1 GCA_019748335.1 Xanthobacteraceae bacterium | reverse complement strand
GGCGGCAACCATCGTCACAGGGATGTTTTGCGACGGCGCGGCGCTGGCGTCTCAAGGCCCCGGCGGCGGCGTTGGAACCGCTGGTCATCTCACCCAGCTGGCGATGGCTGTTCTGGTCTACGGCGGTTCGGCGCTTGTCGTCGGCGCCGGGCTGATCGGCGCAGCGCGCGGGCACATCAAGTGATCTGAAAAGGGACTAGCCGGGCCGCCAGGTGCAGTTCATCCGCGGGGTGATCACCGTCCCGCTCGGCCGATACTCCCTCGCATAGGTCGCGGTGCAATCCCGCACGGCGTTGGGTCCCGGATTGTAGCGCGGATAGACGTCGGGCTCCCACTCGTTCCGATAGATCGGCACCCGCCGCAACGGCTTGCGGCGCTGGGAGGACGCGTCGGTAGCGGCCGGGGTCGAAGCCTGCGCGGTCCGCAGTCCCGATGACACCGTCTGTGCCTGGACGACCGCCCCCGGGAGCAAAAGCCCCACCAAGGCAACCGATATTGCGACCGTCACAATCCGCTTCATTCCATCCACCCAAGCCTGAACCCGGGCCTACGGTCTCCGATTGAACGGCCAAGGTCAACTCCGCAAAACCAGTATGCGATGGCGGGGAACCCGCGCTAAACAGGCGGGATGTGGACCGAAGCCAAAGCCCCCTCGCTCGCCGAAATGGAAGCCATGGCGCACGAGGTGTTCGAGCGCCTGCCGAAGGATTTTCGAGCCCTGTGCGAGGGCGTGATCCTCCGCGTCGATGATTTTCCGACCGACGAGGTGCTGGAGGAAATGGAAGCCCAATCCGAATTCGACCTGCTCGGCCTGTTCCAGGGCGTCGGCCTCCCCCATCAGAGCCATGGCGACATCGCCCGCCTGCCCAACATGGTCTGGCTCTACCGTCGGCCGATCCTCGACTACTGGGCCGAGCATGATGAAATGCTGGGCCATATCGTCCGCCACGTCCTGATTCACGAGATCGGCCACCATTTCGGGCTCTCGGACGCCGATATGGAGGCGATCGAGGCCGGCGCGGGCTAAATAGCGTTTTCAAGCGAAGTGGTCGCCGGTTTGCGCGGCGAAACGCGTCAAACAGAGGACGCATGCGGAAATTAGCCTTTTGCCAAGGCTCTATTCGGTATAAATCAGCGCCCTATCCCCATTTCAGACCGGGAAGCGATCGATGGAAAAGTTCACCACACTGGAAGGCGTCGCGGCGCCCCTGAAGATCATCAATGTCGACACCGACATGATCATTCCGAAGCAGTACCTGAAGACCATCAAGCGCACCGGCCTTGGCAAGGGGCTTTTCTCCGAGCAGCGCTACAAGGATGACGGCAGCGAGAACCCGGACTTCATCCTCAACAAGCCGGCCTACCGCCATTCGAAGGTGCTGGTCGCCGGCGACAATTTCGGCTGCGGCTCGAGCCGCGAGCACGCGCCGTGGGCGCTGCTGGATTTCGGCATCCGCTGCGTGATCTCGACCTCGTTCGGCGACATCTTCTACAACAACTGCTTCAAGAACGGCATTCTGCCGATCCGTGTTTCCCAGGACGACCTCGACAAGCTGTTCGACGACGCCGAGCGCGGCGCCAACGCGACGCTGTCGATCGATCTCGCCAGCCAGGAGATCCGCGGCCCCGACGGCGGCACGGTGAAGTTCGAGATCGACCCGTTCCGCAAGCATTGCCTGCTCAACGGCCTCGACGACATCGGACTGACGATGGAGAAGAAGACCTCGATCGACAGCTACGAAGCCAAGGCGAAAAAAGAGCGCGCCTGGGCCTGATCCGTTTTTGGAAGAGCCCCGATCAAAATCGGGGCTCTTTTTTTATGGGGCGACGCGTATGCGGCCTGACGTCGTCACCTTCTGGCATGGCCGGCTCGATGCGCTCCGGCAGACCTGCCTGCGGTCGCAGGTCGCGGCGGGCCACAAGGTCACGGTCTACAGTTTCGATCCGCTCCCCGGCCTGCCCGACGGCGTCGGCAATGCCGAAGCCGAAGCGATCCTGCCGCATTCCTTTTCGGAACGGCTGCGCCCGCCGCAACCCGACGGCAGCTGGCGCGACTGGACCATTTTGCAGTTCAGCGATTTCTTCCGGATGCGGCTGATGGCGGAACGCGCCGGGCTGTGGCTCGACGCCGACGTGCTGCTGCTGAAACCGGTCGAGATCGATCCCACAAAACCCTATTTCGCCTGGGAGCGCCCACGCCAGCTCGGCAATTCGGTGTTGTATCTGCCCTCGGACGACGGAATCGTGCGCGCGTTCGCACATCTGATGGAACAGGACGACCTGACGCCGGACTGGCTGGCGCTGCGCCATCGCCTGACCTTCGCATTTCGACAGTGGCGCGGCCGATCGAACCGCCTCGCCGATATCAGGGTCGCGATCTACGGCCCGGCCGCGCTGACCGCGCTGGCTAAGCGCGAGGGCGAATTGCAGCACGCGCTGCCGAAGCAGTCGTTCTACGCGGTGCATGCCGAGCCGAAGCTCTTCTTTGAGCCGACGAATTTTTCGGCGCTGCTCGCCGATCCCGCGATCATCGGCCTGCACATCTCGCCCAAAGGCCGCGGCGGCGAGAAGCCGATTCCGGGCAGCCTCTATGCCTGGGCGACGGAGAAGTTTGGGTCGCGTTGATCGCCGATCCTCTTTGATCCAGCGCAACGACGTTCGGCCCCGTTTGCAGTTAGCTGGACCAAATCCTGCTGCGAACGGAGACGTCCCATGACCGTCCAAGAGCATCCCTACCCCCGGGTCGAAATGCTGATCGATACCTTTGGCGACTGGCTCAAGCACCGGCGCGAGCTGAAGGAAATGCGCGAAATGGACAGCGCCAATTTCGGCCGGATCGCCAGCGAACTACGGATGTCCTCCGCCGATCTGGAAGCGCTGGTCCGCCGCGGGCCACATGCCGCCGACGAACTGCCGAAAATGCTGAAAGCACTCGGGATCGACCAGGAAGCCCTCGTGCGCACCGAACCGCTGGTGCTGCGCGACATGGAGCGCGTCTGCGCTTTGTGCAGCCAGAAGCACCGCTGCGACCGCGATCTCGCCGCCGGCACCGCGGCAGCGCATTACGAGGAATATTGCGCCAACGCGCCCACCATCGACGGCCTCGGCCCGTTGACCCATTCGTAAAATCCCGGCTTCAGAGAACGGATCGACATGACGCGCTCCACTTGGCTGCACATTGCGATCGGCGCGATCTGCGTCGTCGCAGCGCTGGTTTTCGTCCGCCTGCACAATGCGAGCGGCGCCACCTTGCCGTCGGACAGCGCCTCGGCCGGCCATCGCCTCGCCGAAGCCTGGTGCAGGGAGTGTCATGCGATCGACGCAACGACCGTCGGAACGCGCGGCGGCCCGCCGGATTTCGTCGCCGTCGCCAACCGCGCGTCGACCACGGCGCTGTCGCTGAAAGTCTTCCTGAAGACCAGCCACCAGCGGATGCCCAACCTGATCATCACGCCGGATCAGGCCGACGACCTTACCAATTACATTCTGAGCCTGAAGCGCGACTAATTTCCCGCCATCGAAGCGATCGCATCCGCAATTGCGATCGTGCGCTTCGCCATGTCGGCGTGCAGCCGCTCCACCATCCGGCCATCGAGCTGGATCGCGCCGCGTGAGGCGTTTTCCGGCTTCGCGAACGCCGCGATGATCTTGCGCGCCTCAGCGACCTCTTCCGCCGGCGGCGTGAAGATGGCGTTGCAGGCTTCGATATGGCTCGGATGGATCAGGGTCTTGCCGTCGAAGCCGAGGTCGCGGCCTTGCGCGCATTCGACGGCAAAGCCGTCGATGTTGCCGATGTCGCTGTAGGGCCCGTCGAGAATTTCCAGTCCGTGCGCACGGGTCGCGAGAATACAATGCGTGATCATCGGGATCATCGCCGCCCGGCCGGGCTGCATCCGGATCCGCGTCTCCCGCGAAATGTCATTGGGCCCGAACACGAAGCCGGCAAGCCGGATTTCGGAATCTTTCGCCGCGGCGGCGAGCTTGTCGGCATCGAGCACCGCGCGCGCGGTCTCGATCATGGCCCAGACCCGGATCGAGGCGTCGGCGTTGATGTCACTGAGACGGTCGGCGACGGCGTTGAGATCGTCGACGGTGGAAATCTTGGGAACCAGGATGCCGTCGGGTTTGGCCTTGCCGGCCATGCCGATATCGTCAACCCACCACGGCGTATCGAGGCTGTTGATCCGGATCAGCACCTCGCGCTTGCCGAAGCCGCCGGCCGCGATCGCTTTGGCGATCTGGTCGCGGGCGGTAGCCTTGGCGTCCGGCGCCACCGAATCCTCGAGGTCGAGAATGATGCCGTCGGCGGGCAGAACGCGCGCCTTTTCCAGCGCCCGCGCGTTCGATCCCGGCATGAACAACAGGCTGCGGCGCGGACGGATCATGGCTGGTTCCCCGAGGATTTTTGGAACCCACGCCTAACATTTCAGCTTGCGGTTCGAAAGGCTTGTTCCTGTCATCGGTCTATGGTTAGGCAAAGGACCAATCAAGGCGAACCCCATGACAGCATTCCCGCAACATCTGATCGACGGCTACCGGACCTTTACCTCGCAGCGGCTGCCGACCGAGCAGACCCGCTACCGGGAACTCTCCGAGCGCGGCCAGTCGCCCGCTGTCATGCTGATCGGCTGCAGCGATTCCCGCGTCTCGCCGGAAGTGATTTTCGACGCCGGCCCGGGTGAACTCTTTATCGTCCGGAACGTCGCCAACCTGGTGCCGGTGTACGAACCAGACGGCGGCGCCCATGGTGTCTCGGCGGCGCTGGAATATGCGGTCACCGTGCTCCGCATCAAGCATATCGTCGTGATGGGCCACGCCCAGTGCGGCGGCATCCGTGCCTTTATCGACAAGATCGAGCCGCTGTCGCCCGGCGACTTCATCGGCAAGTGGATGCAGATGTTCATCAAGCCGGGGGAAGTTGTCGAACAGCGTGACCGTGAATCGATGCAGGACTTCATCACCCGCATCGAGAAGGCCGCGGTATTCCGCTCGCTCGAGAACTTGATGACCTTCCCGTTCGTGCGCCACGCAGTCGAGCGCGGCGAGACTGACCTGCACGGCGCCTATTTCGGCGTTGCCGAAGGCTCGCTGTTCGTGCTCGATCGGGAGACGAAGGAATTTCGTAGCGTGCGGGAGATGGCGAGCTAAGCCCTACTCTCCGCCGTGGTCGCCACCGCTCCAGCGGTCGGACATCGCCAGCATGAACGCCGAAATCACGAACACCAGGTGGACGCCGACCAGCCAAGCCAGCTTGCTCGGATCGAACACGGTGTCGATGTTCATGAACGCCTTCAGCACCTGGATCGCCGAGATCGCGACGATCGAGGCCATTAATTTCTGCTTGAGGCCGCCGAAATTGATCTTGGTCATCCAATCCGGCCAGTCCGGATGGCCGCCGGGATCGATCTTCGAAACGAAGTTCTCGTAGCCGGAAAACACCACGATCAGGATCAGGTTGCCGGTCAGCGACAGGTCGATCAGCGAGAGCGCACCGAGGATGATGTCGCTCTCCTTGGAACCCGGCGCGTGGACGATGAACTCCCACAGCACCATGCAGAACTTCAGGAGAAGCACCGCGAGACTGACGACGAGGCCGAAATAGAACGGCGCCATCAGCCAGCGGCTGTTGAACAGCAGGCTCTCGAAACCAAGCTCGACCCGTTTCAGCGTCGGATTGGGCATGTAGGCAGCCGGCTGTTCCGTCGTGGCCGTTCGGGTTTCCGGGACTTCCTTGCTCACGCCGCTTCTACGCCGCTTTTTTCTTGGCGCTGATCAGCTTGCGGTTGATCAGGCATTCGGCGATCTGCACCGCGTTCAGCGCGGCGCCCTTGCGCAGATTGTCGGAGACGCACCACAGCACCAGGCCGTTCTCCACCGTCGCGTCCTCGCGGATGCGGCTGATATAGGTGGCGTCCTCGCCGGCCGCCTCGTAGGGCGTGACGTAGCCGCCGGGCTCGTGCTTGTCGATCACGAGGCAACCCGGCGCGTTGCGCAGGATGTTGCGGGCTTCATCGGCCGAGATCGGGTTTTCGAACTCGATGTTGACCGCCTCGGAGTGGCCGACAAACACCGGCACGCGGACGCAGGTGGCGGTGAGCCTGATTTTGGGATCAAGAATCTTCTTGGTCTCCATCATCATCTTCCACTCTTCCTTGGTGTAGCCGTCCTCCATGAACACGTCGATCTCGGGGATGACGTTGAAGGCGATACGCTTGGGGAATTTCTTGTTGATCAGTTCGCTGTTGGTGTAGACGGCCTTGGTCTGCGAGAACAGTTCGTCCATCGCATCCTTGCCGGCGCCCGACACCGACTGATAGGTCGCGACCACGACGCGCTTGATGGTGGCCTTGTCGTGCAGCGGCTTCAGCGCCACCACCAATTGCGCAGTCGAGCAGTTCGGGTTGGCGATGATGTTCTTCTTGGTGAAGCCCGCGACCGCGTCGGCGTTCACTTCCGGCACGATCAGCGGCACGTCCGGATCCATCCGGAACGCCGACGAGTTGTCGATCACGACGCAGCCGGCGGCGCCGATCTTCGGCGACCATTCCTTCGACACGGCGCCACCGGCCGACATCAGGCAGATATCGACGTCGGAGAAGTCGTAGTGTTCGAGCGCTTTGACCTTCAGGGTGCGGTCGCCATAGGACACTTCGACGCCGACGCTGCGGCGCGAAGCCAGCACCACGACCTCGTCGGCGGGGAATTTGCGCTCGTCCAGAATGTTGAGCATTTCGCGCCCGACATTGCCGGTCGCACCGACCACCGCGACTTTGTAACCCATCGTTCACTCTCCGAAGAAAAATGCTTTCCCGCCGCCGAAAGCGGAAAGGGAAGAGGCAGCGCTTCTATGCGAGAAACGCCCACAAGACAACGTTTTACCGTGTGTTTGGGCGTTTGATGCATTCGTTTCCGACCGATCCCCCGAGGTCCACTTATACGCCGACCATCCATCCGATGCTGACGAGCTTTGCGGACGAGGTCTGCGGCACGCTGGCACGGCTCTGCGCTTATGTAATGATGCTGGCGCTGATGGCCATCGGCGGTATCACGCTGTGGGACCGGTTGCCGGACGCCGTTGCCATGGAGCCCTCGGCCAAAGTTGCCTGGGTCCAGGCCACGCGCTCAGCGCCGGCCTTTGCCGTCAGCCAGTTCGTTTTTCAAAATAAAACAGAGGCTTATGCGATTTACCGGCATCCCGAGGGGGGCCGCAAGGACGTCTTCCGCTGGACCGGCACTGACAGCCGGCCGGTCGCCGAGCTCGAACTCTATCGCCCCGGCGACGAGCATCAGGCAGGACCCGCGGTCGCCGATATCGCCGCCCGGATGGACCCCGACGGCGCCCGCGAGTTGGAAGCCGCGGGCATCGTCGACAGCAAATTCGGCCCGGTCACGCTGCTCCAC
>JAIEPP010000424.1 GCA_019748335.1 Xanthobacteraceae bacterium | reverse complement strand
CGATCCGGGTGCGCGCGGTGCCGCGATGCTGCATCCGCGACACCACTTCCTGGCCGACATAGCAGCCCTTGTCGAAATCGACGCCGTGCAGCCGGTCCATGTTGGTCTCGTGCGGAAACGCGTCGCCATACATGAAGTCGAGCCCGCCGCGCGGTACGCCGGAAGCGATGCGATGCGCCTCATAGGCGTCGCTGTCGACGAGATTGGCGCCGACGAGGTCGGCCACCTTCTGCGCGAGTTCCGCAGGGACCAGAATGCGCCATCCCAGCGCTTCCTGGCGCGGATCGGCAAACGCCAGATCGGGCTTCATCGCGGGTTCGCCGCCCCATGCCGCCAGCACGCCGAGGCTGTCTGAGAGATCCTCGACGATGACCTTGGCGCGCAGCTTGTAGAAGCCGAGTTTGGCGGCGAGGCCAGGGGCCAGCGCGCGGGGCGCGTCGATCAGGAAGCCGCCGCCATGGCCCGACGGGGCCTCGGTGATCAGGAAATCGGTCGTGATCTTGCCCTGCGGCGTCAACAGCGCGCCGAACCGGCCCAGCCCCGGCCGCAGCAGTGTGACGTCTGTGGTGACGAGGCCGTTGAGGAAGTTGCGGGCATCCTCGCCGCTGACCTTGACCACGCCCCGGTCCGGGAGAAACGCTGCTTTCATACAAGATTCTCTTGTGACATGTTGCGGCGGAACGTAAGCCGCCGTGGCATCAAGGACAAGGCCCGCAGCCATTGGCCTCATCCTGAGGAGCAGGCGAAGCCTGGGTCTCGAAGGATGCGTCACGGGCACCGGGCGCCCCATGCTTCGAGACGGCCCTGGCGGGCCTCCTCAGCATGAGGTGGAACTGAATACGAGGATCGATGAATCAACCATTTGATACCATTCTAAAATCCGGGACTGTGGTCAATCAGGACGGTGAGGGGCTTCGCGACATCGGCATTGCCAATGGCCGCATCGCCGCGATCGGTTCGCTCGGCCAGGCCTCGGCCGGTGAGGTGATCGACTGCAAGGGCCTGCACATCCTGCCCGGCGTGATGGACACCCAGGTGCATTTCCGCGAGCCTGGCCCGACCCATAAGGAAGATCTCGAAACCGGATCGCGAAGCGCCGTGATGGGTGGCGTCACCGCCGTGTTCGAAATGCCGAACACCGATCCGTTGACGATCACGGAAGCGACCTTCGCCGACAAGGTGAAGCGCGGCAAGCATCGCATGCATTGCGATTTTGCCTTCTTCATCGGCGGCACCCGCGAGAATGTTCAGCATTTACCTGAACTGGAACGCGCGCCGGGCTGCGCCGGCGTCAAGGTGTTCATCGGCTCTTCCACCGGCGCGCTTTTGGTCGAGGACGACGAGAGCCTCCGGCGGATTTTTCAGGTGATCCGCCGCCGTGCCGCGTTTCATGCCGAGGACGAGTATCGTCTGAACGAGCGCAAGCCGCTGCGGATCGAGGGCGATCCGCGCTCGCATCCGGTGTGGCGCGACGAGACCGCGGCACTGCTGGCGACGCAGCGCCTCGTTAATCTGGCGCGCGAAACCGGCAAGCGCATTCACGTGCTGCATATCTCGACGAAGGAAGAGATTCTGTACCTCAGGGACCACAAGGACGTCGCCTCCTGCGAGGCGACGCCACATCACCTGACCATGGTTGCCCCCGAATGCTACGAGCGGCTCGGCACCCTGGCGCAGATGAACCCGCCGGTGCGCTCGGCCGATCACCGCACCGGGATCTGGTACGGCATCGAGCAGGGCATCATCGACGTGCTCGGCTCCGACCACGCCCCGCACACGCTGGAAGAGAAGGCGAAGACCTATCCGGCCTCGCCCTCGGGCATGACCGGGGTGCAGACTCTGGTGCCGCTGATGCTCGACCACGTCAATGCCGGGCGGCTGTCGCTTTCGCGCTTCGTCGATCTCACCAGCGCCGGGCCGGCGCGGCTGTTCAACATCGCCTGCAAGGGCCGCATCGCCGCCGGTTACGACGCCGATTTTACGATCGTCGATCTCAAACGCTCTGAGACCATCACCAACAAATGGGTAGCCTCGAAGGCGGGCTGGACGCCCTATGACGGCGTCCGCGTCACCGGCTGGCCGGTCGGCACCTTCGTCCGCGGCCAACGCGTGATGTGGCAGGGCGAAGTGACGACGCCGTCAACCGGCGAGCCGGTGCGGTTTCTGGAGACGCTGAAGGCGTAGGTTTCCGTCATTGCGAGCGCAGCGAAGCGATCCATCGTGCGGCATAACGGATAGCTGGATTGCTGCGTCGCTTGCGCTCCTCGCAATGACGACAAGCAAGCCTACTGCTTCGCCAGCGCCAGCGAAAACTCGCCGTTGCGCACGCGTGTCGGCAGCCCTTCGACGAACTTCGCCACCGCGTCCTCGCCGTAGGTCGAGACCAGTTCAGCCAGCGCCGTGAACAGGCTGGCCTGTGCCAGGCAATCACCGTCGACGCCGTCGTGCCGCGCTTCCGCCCAGGCCTCGTTGAGGTAGCCGAGTGCGGCCTGCTTCTGTTCGTGGTCGGGCAGCGGATCGCGGGCGATCGAGAAGGTCGCAGGAGGGCTCATGAAACTCAACGAAATCTGCGCGCAATCCAGGGCGGACCGCGTCGAACGCGTTAACGTGTATCACGAGGGTGGCGTCCCGCTAGGCACATCTTTAGGAACGGTTAACGCGGCTGCCCGTATTTGCAGCGCCGGTTCCCGGGGCCGCAAGGTTCACGAAATGCAGCCGAGAATCGCCGCAGGCGTCGCGCAGACATGCTTTGCGCCGGCGCCGATCAATTCGTCCCGGCTGCCGTAGCCATAGAGCACGCCAATGCCCTTGATGCCGTTCTTGCCGGCGCCGACCATGTCGTGGCTGCGGTCGCCGACCATGAGGGTCTTCGAAGGATCGACATCAGCCTCCTTCAGGGCATAGGCGAGAAGGTCGCCCTTGTCGGAGCGGGTGCCGTCAAGTTCGGCGCCGAACACGCGCTCGAAGTGAGGGCGCAGGCCGAAATGGTCGATGATGCGATCGGCGAAAACCAGCGCCTTGCTGGTGGCGACGAACAGCCGGTGGCCGGAATTTCCGAGCGTCGTCAGCACCTCGACGATGCCGTCATAGCGCGCGTTCTCGTAAAGCCCGATATCGGAAAACCGCTCGCGATACAGCGACACGGCACGATCCGCATCGTGCTCGCCGCCGAGGATTTTCACGAAACTGGAACGCAGCGGCGGCCCGATGCACCAGGTCAGTTCGTCCTCGCTTGGGACCACCGCGTGGTCCAGCTTCTGCAGCGCATACCGGATCGAGCGGGTGATGCCGGGCTTCGGATCGGTCAGCGTGCCGTCGAGATCGAAGAAAATGGTATCCATGGTTTGCTTACATGCGCTCGCAATGACGGGGATAGATGGCGGGGTGCGACGTCGACCTCAGTTCGCGTATCGCGCGGTCAGGTCGCGCGAGATCTTCGAGCCTTCCTCGATGTAGCGGCGGATTGCCACGGAAGCTGCCGGCGTGCAGGTGCGGTAGGTCTGCTGAAAGCCGTTATAGCCGCGGTTGAAGCCCGCGATCATGCGGGCGCGGCGGTCGCCGGAGGGGGTCTCGGCGTCGATCAGCGCCTGCATCTCGTTGCGCCATTTCGGCCCCTCATTGGTGCCGCAGATGCCACGCAGATAGTGCAGCGTGCCGAGGATTTCGGCCAGCCGCTGCAGGTCGGCGTCGAACGGCGCGGCGGCATCCTGGGCCCGTGCGGGGACAGAAAGGCATGCCGAAATGAGGATCAGAAAGGCCAGAAATTGCTTGCGCATGGTGGGGTCCAGAACCCGCCCGATATGCCCCCTCAATACGCCCGAGGCAAGGCGCAAAGCCCGCTAAACCAGCTTCCGGGCGGCCTCGATGACCTCCTCGAGGCCCCCGGTCACCCTGAGGTCGCCGAGCGCGTCCGGGTCCAGCCATTTGAAGTCGTCGTGCTCGTCGTTCAGGATCGGCTCCCGGGCGGTCCAGCGTGCCGCAAACGACATGATCAGATAATGCCCGCCGCCACCGGCTGCCGGCAGCACCTCGCGCCATCCGGCGAGGTCCAGAATCTCGATTCGCAGGCCGGTTTCCTCGTCGACCTCGCGATGCAGCGCGGTGTGCAGCGATTCGCCGAATTCGACCCGGCCGCCGGGGAACGAGTAAAATCCCTTGCCCGGCGAGCGGGAGCGGCGAACCAGCAAAACCTTGCCGTCGCGAAAGATCGCGGCGCTGACGGCGAGCTGGGGACGGGTCGGCTGGACGGGGGAAGTCAAGGCGTGATCCGCGTAGTCGGGAACAATGATGGGGCCCGATCATGCCCGATCGATGTCCCGAGGTCTAATTCCGCGACCACCCCGCATCAAGTGCGGGGCAGGCTTTCGCCCGAAAACACCTCAATGCGACATGATCTCTTCGACGTCGGCCTCGGAGGCGCCGTTGATGACGCCGGCGGTCATCATCACCAGCGGCTTGACCCAGCCGGTGGCCTGTTCGGCCAGCGTGGCGCGGGTCTTGTCTTGCTGGGCTTCGCGCATCGCCACACCCACCGCGCTCAGGATCGAGGTCATGGAAGAGGTGAGCTTGTCGAATTCGGCGCGGATGTTGGGGTCGGCCATTTCATAGGCCTCGATCGCGAGGTCGCGGGCCTTGAAATTGGAGGCGACGAAATGCTCGGCGTAAGAGAGCGGGCTCCAGGTGAGGAAATCCTCGGCGCATTCCGGCATGTCCGGAACCATCTCGAGCAGCATGATGGCTTCGTTGAAATGATTCAGATAGTCGGTGGCGAGCCCGGTGCGGGGGTTGATATTGGCAGCCTTCAACTGCGCCGCGCGGGCCGCGCTGATCGGGCCCCTCGATGGCATTGTTGGGCGCTCGGATCGCGCGGATGTGGCAGCCGTTGTGGTCATCCGCTGTACTGTTAAGGTTTGGAGTTAAAGGACGTTAAACAGACGGCAGTTTGGCCTGGAAAATGTGCGGACGCTTCGTAATTACATCGCCCCCAGCGGCACTTAGGCAGATTTTTGGCTATATCGAGCAGCCCAATTTTCCGCCCCGGTACAATATTGCGCCAACCCAGCCGATTCCGGTGGTGATCCTCGAAAATGGCGGCCGACACTTCCGGCTGATGCGCTGGGGGCTGGTGCCGTCATGGGTGAAGGACTCCCGTAATTTCACGCTGCTGATCAATGCGCGCGCCGAGACGGTCTTGGAGAAACCGGCATTCAAGAACGCGATGAAACGGCGGCGCGTCCTGATTCCGGCCGACGGCTACTACGAGTGGCAGGACAGAGACGGCCGCAAGCGGCCGTTTTTCATCCATCGCCGCGACGGCCAGCCGGTCGGTCTTGCCGCGCTGGCGGAAACCTGGATGGGCCCGAACGGTGAGGAGTTCGACAGTGTCGCCATTGTCACCACGCAGGCGAGCCCGGATCTGGCGGCGCTGCATCACCGGGTGCCAGTGACGATCGCGCCGGATGATTTCGAGCGCTGGCTCGATGGCCGGACGAACGACGCCGAAGAGGTCATGACACTGTTGAAGCCGCCGGGCGTGGGTGCATTCGCCTGGCACGAGGTTTCGACCCGCGTCAATCGCGTCGCCAATGACGACGCGCAACTGACACTGCCGATCACCGACGAAGAGCGGGCGGCCGAAGAGCCCAAACCGAAGAAGGCCGCGCCGCGCAAGGCCACGCCGGTGGCGTCGGACGATGAAGGGCAGGGATCGCTGTTTTAGGGAAAGCCCAAAGGGAAAACCCAAAGGGAAAACTGATGGATCAACATACGCGCGATGAAATTCTGGACGGCGTTGCGACGGAGGTCTTCGGCGCACTGGAACAGACAAAACAGATATCGCCATTCTCGTCGCGTCCACGCGGGCTGACGGTCGATGATGCCTGTCGTGTGACCCCGCGCGTGAGACGAATGTTCGAGGCTCGCGGCGCCAGGGTGATGGGCCGCAAGATCGGTTTCACCAACCGCACGATCTGGGAGCAGTACAACGTCTATGCGCCGATCTGGGGATATGCCTACGACCGCACGGTGCAAGACCTTGCGGTCACGCCGACTCTCTCGCTCCGTCACTTGTCCGAACCGCGCATCGAGCCCGAAATCATGTTCGGACTGGGAAGTGCTCCTTCGGCGGGGATGGACGAGGCCGATTTGTCCGCCTGCATTGACTGGATCGCGCTCGGCTACGAGATCGTGCAGTCGATCTATCCCGGCTGGAAATTTTCCGCCGCCGACACGGTCGCGGGCGGTGGCTTGCACGGGGCGCTGTTGGTCGGTCCGCGCCAGCCGTTCGCGCCGCGTGCCGCGGAATGGCTGACCGCGCTGACCAGCTTCGAGATCGATCTGACCTGCGACGGCAAGTTGATCGATCGGGGCCACTCCGGCAATGTGCTGGAAGGGCCGCTCTCGGCGCTGCGTCACCTGGTCGAACTGCTGGACGAAGACCCGGTCAATCCGCCGCTCGCCTCCGGCGAGATCATCAGCACCGGCACGCTGACGAAAGCCATGCCGGTGACAGCGGGCGAAACCTGGACGGCGACGCCATCGGGCATCGCGCTCGATAGCGTATTGGTTCGGTTCGTCTGAAATGGGTGGGCACGCGGTCGCCTTGCCCACCCCGCCAATTCGGCTACGCCGCAGCCTGCGCGGCGACGGCCGATCCCAAATCGGTGTTGCTGTAGGCGACACCGCCAATGCCCCAGGCGCCATCGACGGCATAACTGACGCTCGAATAGATATGCTCGCGCTTGATGCGGCCGCGCGCGGCTTCCTCGATGATCGTGGTGCCTTCCCCGATCCAGGCATCTTTCAGTTCCTGCGTCGGCAGCACGAAGGACGGCACCTTGAGTTCGAACACCGCGATGTCGGTCGGCTTGCCTCCGGAGAAGGTGCGGCCCCGGGGCACCACGGTCACTTCGCCGATCACGTTCGGCGTCATGAATTTGTTGCCGGTGAGGCCGTGCAGGCGCAGCAACAAGTCGGTGAGTTTGCGGAACGCTTCGGCTTCGGCCTCCGCGGTCAGGACGCCCTCGGGAACGATGATCTGGATCGGCATGTTTTTCTCCATGAACGGCACAACCGGATGCGCCCCGCGGTTGCCTGCGGAGGTCGTCATCACTAGATAACGATCGTTATTCAATAAACATAACGATCGTTATCTCGTCAATGGCAATATAACGATCGTTATCAACTTGATGTGAGAGGCGCGGGATGGCGCGGTCGAAGGCAAACGAGGGCGACGCGCGGGCGCGGCTGGTCGAGGCGGCCGGGCGCGGCTTCCGCAGCGGCGGGTTCGGCGGCACCGGCGTCGATGCGCTGGCGAAGGGTGCGGGGCTGACGTCGGGCGCGTTCTACGCGCAT
>JAIEPP010000446.1 GCA_019748335.1 Xanthobacteraceae bacterium | reverse complement strand
AGAGCGACATCCGCGCCATCCCGGCCGAAATAGGCGGCGGCTTTGGCGGCAAGACCATCGTCTATCTCGAACCGCTGGCGACCATGCTGGCGAAGAAATCCGGCCGTCCGGTCAAGATGGTGATGACCCGCGAGGAAGTGATGCGGGCGACGGGGCCGACGTCGGGCTCGAAGAGCACGGTGAAGATCGGCGCCAAGAAGGACGGCACCATCGTCGCCGCGCACGGCATCTTCTATCTGCAAGCCGGCGCGTTTCCGGGCTCGCCGATCCGCGGCGCTGTGGGGTGCAGTTTTGCACCTTACGATATTCCGCACGTGCTCTCGGAAGGTTTCGACGTGGTGTCGAACCGCTCCAAGGTCGCGGCCTATCGTGCACCGGGCGCGCCGATCGGCGCCTACGCCGTCGAGTGCGTGCTCGACGAGCTCGCCGAAGCCCTGAAGATGGATCCGCTGGCGCTCCGCATCAAGAACGGCGCCAAGGAAGGCACCAAGGCCGCGCACGGCCCGGTCTATCCGCGCATTGGCTACATCGAGACGCTGGAAGCCGCGCGCGACTCCGATCACTACAAGGCGCCGCTCGGCAAGCTGCAAGGCCGCGGGGTCGCCTCCGGCTACTGGTTCAACGCCGGCGGCGAATCCTCAGCCCAGGTCAACGTCACCGAGGACGGCAATGTCGTCGTCACGACAGGTCATCCCGATATCGGCGGCTCGCGCGCCGGCATCGCCAACATCTGTGCGGAGCTGCTCGGCATCGACTACCGCCGCGTCTCGGTATTGATCGGCGACACCGCGACCATCGGGTTCTCGAACCTCACCGGCGGCAGCCGCGTGCTGTTCGCGTCCTCGATCGTGGTGACGCAGTCGGCCGAAAAGGTCATCCACACCCTGCGCGAACGCGCGGCAAAGATCTGGGACATCGATCCCGAAGCGGTGAAGTGGGAAAACGGCGCGGCGCATCCGGTCAGTCCGAATGCCGGCCAGTTCGAACCGCTGACGCTGAAGGAACTTGCCGAGAAAGCCCCGTCGATGGGCGGACCCATTGGTGCCGGCGTGCAGCTCAATACCGTCGGCGCCGAGGGCGGCTTCGGCACCCACATCGCCGACGTCGAGGTCGATGTCGAACTCGGTATCGTCAGGGTGATCCGCTACACCGCGATCCAGGACGTCGGCCGCGCCGTGCATCCCGCTTACGTCGAAGGCCAGTTGCAGGGCGGCGTCAGCCAGGGCATCGGCTGGGCGCTGAACGAGGAATACATCTACAACAAGCAGGGCAAGGTCGATAATCCCGGCTTCCTCGACTACCGCATGCCGGTGTGTTCCGACCTGCCGATGATCGACACCATCATGGTCGAGGTGCCGAACCCGAAGCACCCGCAAGGCGTCAAGGGCGTCGGCGAAGTGCCGCTGATCCCCGTGATGTCGGCGATCTCCAACGCCGTCTACCAGGCGCTCGGCAAGCGTTTCTACAGCCTGCCGATGTCGCCGCCGAAGGTGCTGGAAGTGATCGACGCGCCGGTGCAGCAAGCGGCGGAATAGCAGAACAGCGGCGGATGAGCGAAAGCGTCATCCGCCGATTGCCGGCAACGCCAATGAGTGACGCGCTTCCCTATCGTGCCATGGCGCACAACAATGCGTGGGCCAACCACCGGCTGCTCACCGCCTGTGCCGGGCTATCGCCGGAGGAGTTCGTTGCAAAGCGAACCGGCTTCTTCCCGAGCCTGCGCGCAACGCTCAATCATATCCTGATCATCGACCACTTTTATGTGGACGCGATGGAGGGAGGCACGGCTCGGGCCGGCGGCCTGGGCGGACCGTGAGCCGTGCGGCACGGTTGCCGTCCTTCGCGACGCGCAAGCGGCGGTCGACCGGCGGCTGCTGGCGGTGGTGGAAGGCCTCGATGGCGCAGGCCTCGAGCGCATCGTCTCGGTACACCGCGGTACGTCCATCCAGCGTGAGCGGATCGATCGGCTGCTGCTGCATCTGTTTCAGCACCAGATCCATCATCGCGGGCAGGCGCATGCGATGTTGAGTGCAACGTCGGTGCGCCCGCCGCAGCTCGACGAATTTTCGCCGAAGGCGAGGCGCCGTTGCGGGCCACGGAGTTCGAAGAAATCGGCTGGACCGAGGACGATATCTGGGGCGATGCGGCAGGTCTGCGGCCGGTCAGGCTGCCGTGAGCGTCCTCGCGCGCGGCTGAACCACCGACGCGATCAACTGGTCGAACACGCCGGACCCGATCGCGACGCGCAAGAGCTCGATCGACGACTTTGCGCCCAGCTTGCGCTTGATGTTGGAGCGGTGATCCTCGACGGTTCGCGGGCTTATGCCGCGAAGCCGGCTGGTCTCCTTGGCCGATTTGCCGAGCACGACCTGGCCGAGCATCTCGGTTTCGCGGTGCGTCAGCCGGATATGGTGCAGCGGGCTGGAAACCGGATTGATCCGCGGCGCCAGAGCCTCGCGCGCCTGCTGTTCCAGCACGTCTTCAATGCGGGCCAGCATTTCGCGGGGCTTGAACGGCTTCTGGATGAAGTCGAGCGCGCCATCCCTGAGTGCCTGGACGGCAACATCGATGGTTCATGCCCGGAGATCATGATCACGCGCACGGCATCGACGGCCTGGAGGTCCCTGAGGATTTCGAGACCGGATTTTCCCGGCAGGCACACATCGAGAAGCACCCAATGCGGCCGGCGTTTGCGCACCGCTGCCAGCAGCGCCTCGCCATCGAAAAAGCTGATCACCTTGTAGCTGGCGCTGGTCAGGGCCGCGGAAAGGATCGCGCGGATGGTGACGTCGTCTTCGACGATGAAGATTTCACGTGAGCTCATGTTCGGCCTTCGCTGTGTGGTTCGTCCTGCGCCGGATATAGCGGGCGGCTGCTTGCAATTTTCATACAATGCATCGCAAAAGCGGACGGGTGGCATTAACCACGGCGAAAGGAGCGGCAGGAGGTTGGCCCGGCAAGGGCTCTCAGCCGCTTACGATTCCGCGGCGTTCGCGGTTGGACTTCCATGAGGTCAGCGGTTGGCACATCGCGCATATCTCGTGCGCTGGTGTGGAGCGGCCCACCCTGACCCTTTCAGTTGCGTCCGGTTGTTCCGGCTCCGGTCGCCGGAACAGCCGGCGTTCCACGTCCCGTTCCGATGGTGTCGCCGGTGGTGCCGTTGTTCATGGCGCCGCTGGCAATGCCTGCGCCGGGACTTGGATGGTTGTCGCTGCTGGAACTGGCATTGGCCGAGTTTGAAGTGGTGGGAGAAACCGCGGCATCGCCGGTGGCCGTGGTCAAACCCGTGCTGGCGTTCTGCGCCAGCGCCATCGAATTTGCGAAAAGTGCGGCGGTCGCTGCCGCGATGATGGCGAATTTCATGTCGGTTCCTCCGCGCAAGCTGAAACGAAAACGGCGGTGCAAAGGGTAAGTTCCATGATGTGCAGGGGCTGAATGTCTAATTCACAGCCGGTTCATCGCACCACCGCTAGTCCTGCCCGCGGGCGCAGGTACGTGAGGTGAGATGATGTCGAACTCTTCAATGTCTTTCGATCCGATTGGTACCGTGGTGGACTGGATTGATGCGTGCCGGCAGCGCAGGCTCACTGCACTGGTCGATCTCTACGACGATGCCGCAAAACTCGATTGTTGCGAGGGCGGCAGCTTTCACGGCAAATCCGGCGTCGAACGCTACTGGGGTCCCAAGCTGGAGAAGCTCGCGGCCGGCGCCTTTGCGATCGACGCCCTGATGCCGGAGGCAGGCGGCGTCTCGCTCGACTACAGGGATTACGACGGCAAGCCTGTCCGTACCCACTTCCGCTTCAGCGAGACCGGAAAAATCATCAGCACCGCCTGCGCACCGACCTAGGCCGCCATCGCCACCAGCGTTTCGATGACACGCTGTTCGTCATAAGGTTTTCCGAAGAAGCGCGCGCCCTCGGGTAATTCCGCGAGCGAGACGTTCTTGTGGCCTGACACCACGATAATGCTGATCGGCGGCCAGCGGTGGCGGATGGCCGATGCAAGCTTGATGCCGTCCATGGAACCGGGCATGTCGACATCGGTGAAGACGATGCGGATATCGGTGCGGTTCTCCAGGATCGCGACGGCTTCGTCTGCATTCTTTGCGAAGAGCGGCTGCAGGCCGGCGTCCTCGACCAAGGTTCCCGCCATCAGCAACAGCATGGGTTCGTCCTCGACCACGAGAACGATCATTGGCTTAGTCATGTAACGATCCGATCCGGTACTCGACGAGATCAAGTGGTGCGCGAAACTCCGCACTGAATCCGGAGATATCGAAACGCTTGCGTACGTCGCTGGTTCCGACCATGCCGATATCAATCAGGCGTGAGCCGAGGCCGGTGCGCTCGGGCGGAGTGGCCGGCGGGCCGCCTTCTTCTGTCCACATCATCACCAGCGCCGTCGCCTCCTTGCGCCAGTGCACCTCAACGATGCCGTCAGGCACGCTGAGCGATCCGTATTTGACGGCGTTGGTCGCCAGTTCGTGCAGCAGCAATGATAGCGACAGCGCGGCCTTGGGCTCGAGACTTATCTCGGGGCCGGACAGGCGGACGCGCGCCAAATCTGCTTGTGCGCTGACGGCGCCGAGAACCACGTCGGCGAGATTGGCCGACGCCCAGCTCTGCTGCAAAAGCACGTCGTGCGCACGGCTGAGCGCCTGGACGCGCTGCGTAAACGCCTTCAAGGCCGTGCGATCCGCCGCGCCCCGCAACGTCTGTGAGGCAATCGCCTGCACCAGCGCCATCGAATTCTTCATGCGATGGCCAAGTTCGTCATTGAGCAGTTTTTGCTGCGCCTCGGCGTTCCGGCGCACCGTAATGTCGTTGAACAGGATCGCGACCTGATGCGCGCCCGGAGCACCGGTCCCGAAAGCGTGAACGTCGTACCAGCGATGATCCAAGGCGCCGGCTTCGTGCTCGAAGCGCACGGGTCTGCCCGTCAGCGCGACCTTGCCGTAGATATCGAACCAGTGCTGCTCGTGATCCGGGGCGAGATCGCGCATCCATTTGCCGGTGGCGTCCTTGAGGCCCGTCAGCCTGACAAAAGCATCGTTGACTTCGATGAACCTGTAGTCGTGGGGAGTGCCATGGTCGTCGAACCTGAGCTCCACAACGCAGAAACCCGCGTCCAGCGAGTTGAACAACGAGCGGTAGCGACCCTCGCTGACCTGTTGCGCTGCCTGCGCCCCCTTGCGCTCTGCCACCTCCGCGCGCAGTTCGGCAGTCTTTTCGGCATGCGCTCCGATCAGCCTGCGCTGGTCGAGCAGGGTGATCACCTGGCGCGCCAGCGCCTCCAGCGCCGCGATCTGCTCGACGTTGAGGCCGCCGGGACGGGCCACGGTGTCGATCACACAGACGGTGCCGATGGCGTGGCCCTCGGTCGTGATCAGCGGCGCACCGGCATAAAAGCGGATAAACGGTTCCCCGGTCACCAGCGTATTGCGTCGGGTTCGCTCGTCTTTCGTCAGGTCGGGAATGTTGAGGGTTTCCTGTTGCGCCAGCGAATGCGCACAGACCGACTGGCTGATAGGAGTTTCGCAGCTGTCAAGTCCGGACGCGGCCTTGAACCATTGCCGGTCGCGATCGACCAGACTGACCAATGCAATTGGAGTCCTGCAAAGTTGGCGCGCAAGAATCACGACATCGTCGAAGCCCGGCTCCGGCGGCGTGTCGAGGATGTCGTAGTTCTTCAGATGCTGGATACGCTGCGGGTCGCGAACTGCAGCCGGAATTTCTGTCATGGTTCTCGGTATAATAAAACTGCAGCGCTTCGGGAATGGAAAGATTCCGGCCGTGATGTCCGGGACGGTGCGCCCGGAACAGGTACCAAGGATCTCATAACAAATGAGTTCCTCGATTTGACAAAAAGTTCATGGCAAAAGCGTCGCCCTCGACGAGGGCTGTCTACCGGCAGACCTGCTCCCACGCGCACTTGCCCGAGATATCGCAGACCTGGGCCTGCTTGCACTGCGACCCGCCGAGCGTGAGCAGGTTCGGCGGAATGACCGGGGCGACGGATGGCTTCGGCGGTCGGCACACCGTCGGCGGGCAGACTTTGGGTGGATCGATGGCGCCGTCGCACAACGGCTGCATGCGCCCGTCGACGCACAGGCAGGTACAGGCCGCGTTGGCCGCGCTGCTGTCGATCAACAGGGCGGCGCTGCCGCCGATCAACAGCAGTGTGAGTGCGAATAGAACCGAACGCATGCGGCCTCCGACAAAGTCCATCCCGGGCATCTGTACAGAACGTAACACAGGAACCCGCCGGGCGCATCCGGATGCGATCGAGGCATCAGGATGCGTCGATCTGAATCGCGCCACCGCAGGAACGTTTCACCGCGGCCTACGTTTTCGCTCATCTACTCACATCTGGAGGACGAAACATGGTTACCGAAGTACGCGAACAGGGCAATCTGATCGGCAGCGACAAGGTCGAGGGAACCGCGGTCTATGGCGCGGACCGCACCAAGATCGGGTCGATCGAGCGCGTCATGATCGACAAGCAGAGCGGCAAGGTATCTTACGCGGTGCTGTCGTTTGGCGGCTTCCTCGGCATCGGCGACGAACACTATCCGCTGCCCTGGCAATCGCTCAAATATGACACCTCGCTCGGCGGCTATATCACCGGCGTCACCGAAACCCAGCTCAAGGGCGCGCCGAAATACGGCAACGACAATGCCTGGAACTGGAGCGATGCGACCCGGACCCGCGCCGTCAACGACTATTACGGCGTCGCGATCTGATCCGCGCGTGATCTGTCGACATGAGGCCCGCCGTCACGGCGGGCCTTTTGTCTGAGCTCCGTGTTGTTTGAATCTCACGGATCGCAAGGCAAGAACCCGAAAGCGTGTCATCGCCTTATCATCGTCATTGCGAGCGCAGCGAAGCAATCCATTCTTTCTTTGCGCGGCGGCATGGATTGCTTCGCTGCGCTCGCAATGACGATTTGAGCGGTCATGCGCTTCATTCGCCTATGAGGAAGAAGACGCGCCGCCCGGTGGCTTACAGAGATGACCTCTTTGAGAGCCGCATCACAACCCCGCCGGATCGGCCACCGACTCGAGCGCGAGCATCGGCTCGCCGTGCAGCGTGGCCTCGAAGCCGCGCAGGCGATTATAGATCGAGATCAGATCGACGATGGTGCTCCAGGACGTGATGAGATATTGGAACGAGGTTCGGACCTGCCCGAACGCCCGGATGATCTGGTTCATCGTACCAAGCGTGATGTTGCCGGCCACGATGGTGGGCCCCAGCAGGATATAGGCGAAAATGGCGTCAATCTGCAGGTAAACAATGCGGCCCACGTTGAAGTACAGGAAGTTCAGGTAAAGCCGAAAATAGTTCCGGCGAA
>JAIEPP010000576.1 GCA_019748335.1 Xanthobacteraceae bacterium | reverse complement strand
CACCCGTAGCTCAGCTGGATAGAGCGTTGCCCTCCGAAGGCAAAGGTCACACGTTCGAATCGTGTCGGGTGCGCCAGTTTTTCTTTGTTTGCAACGCGATATGCAGGCCCAGCCTGAGGCTTCAGTTCTGCTTCATTCGCGCGAGTAAGCAATTGTGGAGAAATCGTCGGCTCATGCAGCGAGCTTGGCGACTGATGGGGCGGTCGGAATCTGCGGTCCTCACGATCGCAGACACCTTCACCAAGGTGGCCGGCCGTGGGCCGTCTGAGATACCCAGTCGCACATACAGATGAAGGCCACGGAGGCAGCCACCCGCATCTTGCGAGCGCGCTTCCCAATCATCGCGGCACGATGGTTACGGAGGCATTCTACAATCGTGCGACCGGCCCAAGTGCAGCTGAAGAATACGCTCTCATTACCGCGTCCTATCGTCAGTCCTGACCTGCGGGGAAAAACGACAGGTCCAAGGATCTAGGTTGTCGCCGACTTGTCCAACGGCAGCCTGAACGAAAACACCGCACCCCGGGTGCGGTTCTCGGCCCACAGCTCACCGCCGTAGCTCTCGAGTATCGTTCGTGCGATTGGGAGTCCCAGCCCCGTCCCTTGCGGCTTCGTTGTGACGAATGCGTTGAAGATGCTAGCCAGCTTGTCGTTGGGAATACCCGTTCCCGAGTCGGATATCTGGACCTCGATGCCATCAGCGTCAGCCAGCGCCGTCCGGATCGAAAGATTGCGCGGGACCACCTCGTCCATCGCATCCACGCCATTCATCACGAGGTTCATGAGGACTTGCTGCAGATGAATCGGATCACACCGCACCCGTAACGGCTCTGGCGCGAGAATGGTACGCAAGTTCACCCCCCGCCTTGTAATTTCAGGAGACACAATTTTGACGACGTCCCGCACGGTATCGTTCAAATCGAACCTTCGCAGATCGGATTCCGTCCTGTTGTTGAGCAAATTCCGCAACCCGCTGATGATGTCGCTGGCCCGTTGTTCGTCCCGGACGATGTCGGAAAGAATCTCGCCGAGCTGAACAACGTCAGGTGGATTCGCCTTCAGCAGCACCTGCGCAGCTTCGGTATTGCTCAAAATCGCTCCAAGCGGCTGGTTGAGTTCATGCGCTATGGACGACGATAGAACGCTGGCGGTCGTAACGCGGTTCAAGCGGACCACTTCCTGGCGACGGCTGTTGGCCTCGGCTTGAGCGACGTGGCGCCGGCGCCGCTCGACCAGCAGCAACCCAATGATACCGGCCTGCAAAAGGATAGCGGCCACACCTGACGACACTTCCAGCCGGTACTGCTCCCACACGCTCGGCACGCGAAACATGACCTCACTGCCTGGCGGCAATTGACTTTCGCTGATGTTCCAGTGCTTCAGCTCCCTCCAGTCGTATCTGGGCGATGCAGCTCGAATCGGAGGCGTCTTGATGCTGCCCGGCGACTCTCCGCCCAGAATGCGCACGGCAACGGCCGCGGTCTGTTGGCTAACGTCGGATATGTTCGTCATCCGACCGCCCACGATTCCTCGGCCGAAGAACGCGTCCTGTTCCGAGAAGATAGGCGCATTGGCGACCGCGTGAATCCGGTCTATGGCTCGATGGCCTTCGTGCACGACGCCGGCGGCGTCCACCAACATCTGCCCGTAGACGATGAAAGTTCGGGGTGGCAGGATAGCCACCTGCTCGAGGATCTGTTCGAGCGACAGTTCATTGGAATAAGTGATCTCGAGCCGGTTTGTTAGCGGTTGGAACAGCCTGCGCATCTCCTCCAGCCATAGCTTCTCGATCGGAGAACTTCCCATCACGATGAAGACCTTGGTCGTCTCCGGAACCAACTTCAGGATCTGGTCGAGAGTGCTCAATATATCGACAGATACCGAAACCATTGCATCGGTCGCCGGTGCGTTCGAAGACATCTGCTGCGCGAGGGCCGCGTACAAGGTCGGGATCGAAGGAAAAATCCGCTGCCGGTTCTGCTGAAAGAACCGCGCCGCGGGGCCGCCGATCGTCATGATCAGGTCGAGCTTGCGCTCGGAAAACACCGCGTTCAAATAATTGACAAAGGCGTCTTCATTCCCGTCGGGGAAGCGGGCCGTCGACAGCGACACCTCGAAGATATCGATCGGATCTTTCGACTGAAGCCTCAACTCCTCGCGGATCTTTCTTGCGTAGTCATCCCACGGCGAGAAATCGCGGCCGACGGAATGGACAATCAGCACTCGCTTCGGCTGGGAGAACGCCGCACCGGTCATCGCCAGCAGCAGAACGATCGAGCTGAAAACCATTCGGGTTATCATGCGATAGGGTGGCCGTTGACGCGGGATGTCACAATGTGACCGGGAACCCAATCCTACTCGGCTTGCCCAGCGCTTGGGAGAGTAATTATAAGCTTCAACTTCCGCGACAATTCCCCGCAATCGTTGAGAAATCGAGATCGATTCCTCAAGGAATCCTTCCAATGGCATCGATGAGCAGTTTCGACAGAAACGGCTTCTTCAAATACGCAACGCAACCCGCGTCGAAAGCCTCCTGCCGGGTGATCTCATTATCGATGGCCGTCATCATAATGACCGGTAATTCCCTACCTGACGCGATCAACTGCCGTTGCAGCTCGATGCCTGAGATTCCGCCAAGGTGAATATCCAGGAGCAAACAATCCGCTTCGCACCCTGCATCGGCCTCCAAAAACGCCTCCGCCGATGCAAACGTCCGGACGCAGAAGCCGTGGGCCGACAAAAGGCGGTTCAGACCTTGCAGCATGCTGGGATTGTCGTCGACGACAGCTATGGTGCGCATGACGAAACGATCATTGGCTGTTTGCAGTTGTCCCCTCGGCAAGAAAAGCAGTCCCAGATCGGATACGAACCGCGATCAGATTGGTTCCAGCGCGCGGCTTGCAAACAGCAGTTCTGCAACGATGTCCTTTTGGCGCTATGCAAAATCCGCCCCTGCGGCAAGGGCGCCCGGATTGTTGTAACGGCAAACGCCGGATTTCAAGGCTTCATTTCAATCCCCAGCTTCGCCCGCATGTCCTTGAACACGACGGCGATCGCCTCGATGATCAATTGACCGGGGTTCGCCTTGCAATAGACGATGACCTCGTGCTCCGCCTCTTTTGATTTGTCGATATCCATATAATGCTTGCGAGCGAGCCCGTTGTACCAGCCGCTATACCAGGCCGTCAGCCGGTCGGCATCGCCTTGCCAGGTCCCGGCGAGTTGAGCGCATGTCAGCGTCTGCACATTCAAGAAGCCATTGGCGTCGGCATAGGTGCTCAAATCAACCTGAGCGCGGGCGACAGGCATCGCCGTCGCAGACAATATCGTTGCAAGAATCAGGGACCTGTACATCCTCACGCTCCATTCATTCTGGTTGCGCCTGAGCCGGCGCCGACGCGCCGGCTCAGGCAGCGATTTAGGCGAGTTTCTTCACCGGCGGAATCTTCCAGGAGCCATTGATGATCGATGGGTTCTTCTCGCTCGGCCAGTACAACCGCATCATCAGAACAAAATCACCGGAGGGCGCAGGGAGCCAGTTGGACTCCTTGTCCTTGCCGGGCGATTCGTTCTGGATGTAGAGATCGATCGAGCCATCCGGATCCGACTTCAGCTTCTCGCGCGCGCTGATCGAATAGCGGTTGAGCGGATTGTTGACGAAGAAATAGCTGGAATCATACATCGTGAGCGACCAGAATCCCTCCGCCGGAGGCAGCTGCCCCTTGGGAAATCGCACTACGTACTTGTTGGCACCGTTGTACTTGCGGCCCTCGGCATCCTTCTGTGAAGTCGGATAGACCGCATCCTGCGGCCTGTTGGCCCCAAGCCCGATCGCGGTGACGAGGGCGCGCATCAAATAGTCGGTCCCGTAGATGCCGGTCTTGGTCGTGAACGTCCAGCCCTGCTCGTCCGTGACGGCCTTGTTGACCTTGAACTGGAGCATGATCCGATCGACGGCGACTTCGGGCACCCGCTTGACGAAATCCGCCTTGAGCTTGCTCGCATCGAAGTCCTGACCCGGAACGATACCAAGCTTGGCGAATTTCGTCAGCTGCGGCGCATCCGCCGCCGACGGCGGATTGTCCTTCATCAGCTTGCATAGCAGCGTGAAGTACGCCACTGCATCCATCCGGTTGACCTGCTCGCGCACCGCCGTCTTCATATCGATCGATGGATCGACCGTCCCCGGCGGCGGCACATAGGGTTTGCCATACGAGCTCAGCGGCACCAGCTTGAATTCATCCTGCAGCATGTGCACCTCGGCGTAATCCTCGGGCGTGCCGGTGCAGTAGATGCGCCCGAGCAGCCATACGATAGACGTGGGGGACTTGTATTCCTTGACCCCGGACGGCAGCGTGCCCTTCCAGCCCGGGCCGGTGATTGCGTAGGTCTGTGCGCCGGTACCTGTGGTGCGCTTGCCCGGCACCTGGAATACGTTGGTCCAGCCATCCAGCATGGGCAACAAGAAATAGCGACCCTTCATATCGGGAATGCTGAGGACCCACGGCTCCTTGCCGACGTCGAAAAACGACGTCGTATAAAGCGTGTCGGCGTTCGGCGCAGTAACGTCGCGGAACGATGCGTCGGGATATTGCCGCAGCTTGATGATCTGGCCCATCGGACCGCGCGTTCCCACCGGTGACGCGACGTTGGTGATGACGCGTCGCGTCATCTCCATCGTCACCAGTGGGTATCCGAAGATGTAGGCGTCGGTGGCCAGCATGAAGTCTTCGATGCCCTCCCCGATCCCGAGGAATGAGCCGAATTCGGCACGGCTGATGGTGCTCGCGGACGCTCCGGCCAACAGGCTGATGCCGCCCAGGGTGAGCTTGCGTCGAGTGATGTTCATCGGAGACTCCCTTTCAACTGAGTTTCGTAACCATCTTCAGCTATGTGCGTTGTTTTCCGGAGGCTGAAGCGGCAGACGGCGCATGACCGTCTGCCGATCGGCCGACGTCAGTAACAGGGCGGATACGGGTAATAGCCGCAGGCCGGGCGGGGATAGGCGTAAGCATAGGGGTGGTAATAGGCAGCCGCTCCATACGCGGCCGCCCCGACCGCGCCGGCATACATCGCGCCCCGGAATGCCGTGCGGCGGGCGACGCCGGCAAACGACATCGGCGTGAACGGCCGGCCGATGATGTCAATGAACAGCGCCGCACCGCCGTCCGCGCCGGCAATATCCCCTTCGAGGGTCTGAACGGTGAACGTCAGCTTGTCGCCCTCGAGCTTCGGGTTCTTCAGCACCACGACTGCGTCCTTCACCGCGCCATCCTTGCCGAAGACCGACAAGGTCGCGTTCGGAGGATTTCTGGTAAAGCTGTCGTCGCCCGATCCCCATTCAGCGATTACGTCGGCGGTGAGCTGATGGCCGGCGGATCGCACCGGGCGGTCGGCAAATATGATGGAGCTCGGGGCAATGCCCGTCAGCACCAGCGTCTCGCCCTGCAACGTCGCCGCACGGGAATTAAGCACGAACAGCGAGGGGACGATCTCAGGCTTGGCTGCGGTGGACGGCGCACCAATCGTTTTCAACGCGGACGGCGCCGGTGCGGTTTGGGCGCTAGCCGTTGCCATGCTGCCCAATATCGCCGTCACGGCGAGCAGCCCAGCCATCTGAACAAATCTTGCCCTCGTCATCTCTACTTCTCCTGTTGGAATTCGGGTTATCGCTGATGTCATCAGCGGTCGGTCGCGCTAACCCGCACCATGGGCGCGCGATGAAGCGCCGGCTATGCAAAAACCAACCGACCGGAAAACATAAAGCGAATCGCCTCATTACCGGACGACGCGCAAAAGCAGACACTCGCATGCCGCGCGGCATGCGAATGTCCTTGCCGAACCCGGCTACTTTTCACGACTGGCGCTTGAACAAGGGCGTGGACTCAAACACACGAAATCTGCGCCATCAACGATCAGTATGCCGCGACGACAGGTCCACCGAATTTGTAGTTCACGCGCACGGTGACCAGATCCACGTCCTGGCTGACCCGATTGACCACGGCAGCGGCGCCTGCCGGTACCGAGAAGGAATTGTTGGCATCACCCATGATCAGGCGATCGTATTCAATCGCGGCCGACCAGTTCGGCGTGAAGCCGTATTCAAACCCAACACCGACGGCGCCGCCCCAACGGGTTGAGGTCGCATAGTTCAGGCCAACGCCTCCAAACGTGGTCGCTTGAAGCAGGTTGTTGTTCGTCACCGCCGCGCCGCCTTTCAAATACAGCAACGCTGCATTCCAGGCGTAGCCAATCTGGCCGGTGAAAAGGCCAAAGCCGGTAACCTTGGAAGAATCGGTAAGAAGCGGATTGACAACACTCACGTGTGAACTGCGCATGCTCGCCCAGTCGCCCTGGCCTTCCAAACCGAACACAAACTGACCGGCCTGCCAACGGTAACCCACCTGTCCACCAACGACGCCTCCCGACTGACTGTGGCAACCGTCAGGAACGACCACGCCACCTACCGGTACGACACCCCAGCAATTGCGGCTCGTTCCATATCCGGCGTTACCGCCGATGTAGAAGCCGGTCCAGTCGTAGACCGCAGCCATTGCGGGAGCCTTGACCGGGGCGTAAGTCCGCTGCGGCAGGTCGGCAGCGAACGCGGGGGCAGCGAATGCAGCGAAGGCCGCAGCCGTGAGTACGATCTTTCTCATTTTCAAATCCTTTGGCATCAGCCGCAAGTTTGCGGGCCTGCACCGAACGTATTTGGGTCAACTTTCGGTCGCTATGTAAAATCGGACAGCCAACCGAAAGAAGTTGGTCCGTTGCAAATTCGATACACGGCGGCGTGGCGCTGCTGGAGGCGTGAACTGCATTCGGCGATTTCTCGCATGGCGGCTGACGACGTCGGCTGAAGCGACTCTTCAGCCCACTCTTTGCAACAGCGACCTCGCCACCGTCTCCGATGGGCGCTCTCCAAAGAGGGCTTTGTATTCCGAGGCAAACCGACCGAATTCAGTAACGCCGTGCTCGCTCATGATGCTTGTGACTTTACTTGACGACTCGCATTTTCCGCGGAGGGCACGGCGGACCATGTTGAGTTGACGTAGCTTGAGATAGCTTGCCGGTCCAACGCCCAGCTGTTGTCGGAACGTCCTCAACAGCGTCCGGCTTGTTACATCAGCCGCGAGGGCCAGGTTGGCAACCTGAAGCCCTTCCCATTTCTGACCACGGGCATACTTCAACGCCTTTGTCACGGCGTTGCTGGACAAGCGTGACTTCTCTGTTGGGAGACATATTTGGTTGTCCAAATCCGCAATCGCAGCGATCAATGCGTTCAATAGACGGGCAATACCAACTCCATGGG
>JAIEPP010000690.1 GCA_019748335.1 Xanthobacteraceae bacterium | reverse complement strand
CGCGTCAACATCGCGCGCGCGCTGGCGCTGTCGCCGCGGCTGGTCATTCTCGACGAGGCGGTGTCGGCGCTCGACAAGTCGGTCGAGGCCCAGGTGCTCAACCTGCTCGCCGACCTCAAGCGCGAATTCGGCCTGACCTATCTGTTCATCAGCCACGACCTCAACGTGGTGCGCTATATCTCGGACCGCGTGCTGGTGATGTATCTCGGCGAGGTCGTCGAACTCGGCCCGGTCGACAAGGTCTGGGACGCGCCCGCGCATCCCTATACGCGGGCGCTGCTCGCCGCGATGCCGTCGTCCGATCCTGATAACCGGACCCAGACGCCGCCGATCTCGGGCGATCCGCCCAATCCGATCGATCCGCCGTCCGGCTGCCGGTTTCACACCCGCTGTCCGTTTGCGGAGCCGCTCTGCGCAAATGCGACGCCAAAACTTTCAGACCTCGATACAATGGGTCATCAAGCGGCGTGCTACATGGCCATTCCAGGCTCCGGGCACAGCCGCGCACCGGCCAAAGAAGACAATAGGGGAGCAATCACATGACGAAGCCAGGTCCCAGGGAAGTGATGGCCATCACCGCGACCGCGGGCGTGTCCGTGGACAAGGAAGCCGCCGAGCGGATCGCCAATTCGATCGGCCCGGCTTTCGATGGCTTCGCGCCGGTCGCCGGCACGCTGCCGTTCGATCTCGAACCCGCCAGCTATCTTCTGGTTCAGACCGCGCAGGTGTCGAAATGAACAAGCACAGCACCGAACCTGCCCTGATGTCGCTGGTCGCGGTCGCCAAGGCGATCGCCGAGAAAAAGTTTTCGTCGCGCGAGGTAACGCAATCCTGCCTGAACCGGATCGCGGAGTGGCAGCCGCGCCTCAATGCCTTCATGGCGATCGAGGCGGAAAGCGCACTGGCAGCGGCCGATGCCGCCGATGCGGCGCTCGCGAAAGGCAACAGCCACGGCGTGCTGCATGGCGTGCCGCTGGCGCACAAGGACATGTATTACGACGCCGGCAAGGTCGTCACCTGCGGTTCGAAAATCCGCCGCGATTTCGTCGCGACCACAACCTCGACCGCGTTGCAGCGCCTGAAGGACGCCGGCACGGTTCGTCTCGGCTCGCTGCAAATGGTGGAATTCGCCTATGGCCCGACCGGCCACAACCCGCATTACGGCGCGGTTCGCAATCCCTGGAATGTCGATCACATCACCGGCGGCTCGTCCTCCGGCTCGGGCTCGGCGGTCGCGGCGCGCCTGACGTTCGCGGCGCTCGGGTCGGATACCGGCGGCTCGATCCGGATGCCCGCGCACTTCTGCGGTGTGACCGGCCTGAAGACCACCGTCGGCCGTGTCAGTCGCGCCGGCGCGATGCCGCTGTCGCAGTCGCTCGATACCGTCGGCCCGCTGGCGCAATCCGTCGAAGACTGCGCCTTGTTGACGGGGCTGATGGCCGGCGCCGATCCCGAAGACCTTACCGCATCGACGTTGCCGGTGCCGGACTATATGGCAGCGGCCCAAGGCTCGCTCAAAGGCCTCAGGATCGGCGTGCCCACGGCGTTTTATGTCGACGATCTCGATGCCGAGGTCGCTGGTGTGCTCGACGAGACCATCGCGACGCTGAAAAAAGAGGGCGCCGAGATCGTCAAGGTCGAACTGCCGGATCAGCGCCAGCTCACGGCTGCGTGCCAGCTCGTGCTCGCGACCGAAGCCGCCGCCTTCCATAAGCGCTGGCTGATCGAACGTCCCGGCGACTACGGCGCGCAGGTCCTGATGCGGCTGCAGAACGGGCTTGCGATCCCGGCGGTGTCCTATCTTGAGGCCATGCGCTGGCGCGGTCCGGCGCTCGCGGCATATCTCGCCGCGGTCGCCGGCACCGATGCCGTGCTGGCGCCGGTGGCGCCGATGCCGGCGCCGACCATTGCCGAGAGCGATGTCGGCAACAGCCTCAATGCGGAAGCCGTGATCCAGCGCATCACCAAGTTTACCCGTCCAATCAACTATCTCGGCCTGCCGTCGCTCTCGATCCCGACTGGGTTCACCAAGTCAGGTCTGCCGGTCGGCATGCAACTGGTGGGCCGCGCCTTCGATGAGGCGATGCTGATCCGCATTGGTGCTGCGTTCCAGCGCGCGACCGACTATCACCAACGGGTACCCAAGGCGGCATGAGCAACCTCGTCGAAATCAACAATCTCAACATCCGCTTCACCGGCGAACGCACGGTGCATGCCGTCAACGATCTCTCGCTGACGCTCGGCGAGGGCGAGGTGCTCGGCCTGCTCGGTGAATCCGGCTCGGGCAAGAGCGTGACGCTGCGCGCGCTGATGCGGCTGTTGCCGCGGAACCGCACGCAGATTTCGGGACGCGTCAACGTGCTCGGCCGCGACGTGCTGGCGCTCGATGACGACGAGTTGTCGGCGTTTCGCGGCCAGACCGTGTCGATGATCTTTCAGGAGCCGGCATTAGCGCTCGATCCCGTCTACACCATCGGCAGGCAGATTGCCGAAAGCGTGATGCGCCACGAAGGCAAGAGCGAGCGCGACGCCACCGCGCGGGCCCTGGAAATGCTGGAGGTGGTGCGAATTCCTTCCGCGAAACGCCGCCTCGAGGCCTATCCGCACGAAATGTCCGGCGGCATGCGGCAGCGCGCGATGATCGCGCTGGCGCTGGCGTGCAAACCGAAAATCCTGCTGGCGGACGAGCCGACCACGGCGCTGGACGCCACCGTGCAGATCCAGATCCTGCTGCTGCTGCGCGAATTGCAGCGCGAGTTCGGCATGTCGGTGATTTTCGTAACCCATGACATCGGCGTTGCCATTGAAATCTGCGACCGCGTCGCGGTGATGTATGCCGGCCAGATCATCGAGCAGGGTACGCTGAGCCAGATCGTGCGCTCGCCGGCGCATCCCTATGCCAAGGGGCTGCTGGCCTCGACCGTTCATGGCGCCAAACGTGGCCAGCGGCTGGAGACCATCCCCGGCACGCCGCCTTCGCTCGATTCCGCGCCCGACAGTTGCTCGTTCGCGCCGCGCTGTGGTCTTGCCCAGCCGCGCTGTACCGAGAAGTTGCCGCCGAATGTGGTGATCTCGCCGGGTCGGACCGCGCGATGCGTACTGGTCGAGCCGGCAGAAGTTGTTGCGACGTAACAGGCCTATCCCCCCAGCCCCGGATCGGCCCAGCGCTCGATCTGGGATGGCCCCACGATCTGCTTCGGTTGGTGCGGGTTGAGCGTACCGGCGCTGGCGGTCCAGCCCTTGGCCAAAATCTGCATCGCGAACAGTTTGGCGTCGATTTCGGATTTGAAAGTGCGGGTGGAGCGCGCCATGCTGGTCGCTTCCTCGTCCGTTTTGTCCGGACCAAACGTCACATACCAAATATCGCCCTGAGCCATGGCCCGATAACGCCGGTGATGCAAAAAAGTTTCGCTGCTCGGGAACGGGCGCTCGGCGAAACGATTAAGGGTCGTCACATCGATCGATTATCGATAGGCTATCCAGGTGGCGTCACCATGACGCCGCGCAATCCGGGGGGATTTCCATGTACATGTCCAATGAAAGCATTCTCGTTGTCCTGTTCGTCGGCCTGGTCGCCGGCTGGCTGGCCGGCAAGATCGTGCACGGCACCGGTTTTGGCATCATTGGCGACATCCTCGTCGGCATCGCCGGCGCGCTGATCGCCACCTTCCTGTTTCCAAGGCTCGGCATTCACATCGGCACCGGGCTGGTGTCGGAAATCATCTATTCCGCGATCGGTGCGGTGATCCTGCTGCTGGTGGTGCGGCTGCTCCGCGGCCGAATGTAACCGCGAAAAACCCCGTTTTAACGTGAAACCGGGGCCGTCCTGGCGGACGACCCCCGGCCGAAAGCGCCATCCGGCGAAGCTCGCGCGCCAATAGCCTGGCGCCCGCACGGCGGTTCAATGCTGTTCGGCTTTCCAGTCGCGCTTGATCTTCTTGGCCAGCGACCACTTGTGGACCTCGGTCGGACCGTCATAGATTCGGAAGGCGCGGATCTCACGGAACGCCTGCTCGACGATCGTCTCGGTCGAGACACCGGTGCCTCCCATCACCTGCACGCAACGATCGGCGACCCGCATCAGTGCTTCCGACACCGACACCTTGGCCATCGAGCTCTCGGCAGTGCCGAGCGAACCGGTGTCGAGCACGCCCGCGCACCAGTCGATCATCAGTTCCGACTGTTTGAGATCGATCAGGTTTTCCGCCAGCATGAACCCGACGCCTTCGTGGTCGACCAATGCCTTGCCAAAGGCGTGGCGGCGGCAAGCATAGTCGGTGGCAATCTCGTTGGCGCGGATCGCCAGACCGAGCCAACGCATGCAGTGCGAAAGCCGCGCCGGGCTGAGGCGGATTTGCGCGTACTTGAACCCGTCTCCAGCAGCCCCGAGCATCTGGTCGGCCGATACGCGAAGGTTGTCGATCTCGATCTCGGCATGGCCGCCCGGCATCGAACTGTCGATCGTATCCAGCACGCGCAGGGTGCGGATCGCCGGATCCGGCAGGTCGACCAGGAACAGGCATGCGCCATCGTCCGACTTGGCCATGACGATGCCGACCTTGGCGCCCTCTGCGCCTGTGATGAACTTCTTGCGCCCGTTGATGACCCAGTGATTGCCGTCCAGCCGGCACGTGGTCTGCATCATGGAAGGATCGGACCCCGCGCCGCCTTCGTCGGCCGGCTCGGTCATGAAGAACGCCGAACGCGCTCTGCCCGAAACCAGGGGCTCCAGAAAGCGAGCCTTCTGCTCGGCGCTGCCGACCTTGCCGAGCAGATACATGTTGCCCTCGTCGGGCGCCATCGTGTTGCAGGCAAGCGGTCCCAGCGGCGACAGGCCGGTCTTGATCAAAGCCTTCGCAGTCTCGCGCTGGGTGAGATGCGATCCATCGGCAAGAATGTGCGGGGTCAAGACGCCGGCCGAACGTGCCTTGGCGCGCAGTTCCTGCACCAGTTCGTCGCTCGGACCGTGCGAACCCGTCCGCGGGTCCTTTTCGTAGGGGATCACCGTGGTGCGAATGAAAGCTTCGATGTCAGCGGCGATGGTGTCGGCTCGATCAGTCATGGGTACTCCGGTCGATCTCCGCAGCGCGGAGTCTTGGCGAAAGGCGTGAGGTTAGCATGGCTTAACCAGCCTGATCACGTCGGGCAAGCTCCGCATACGAAAACGGGGACCGTCTTGCAGACGGCCCCCGTTCGAAAACGTAGTCTTGCGACAACGTGGTTTCGCGAAGTGTTACTCGACGATCTCGACGACGCGGCGAGTACGCGGTTCGACCAGAACCGTTCGGCCGTTCACGACCGTATATCGATAGTTTGGCTGGTTGTATTCCTGCGGTACGTCGTAATAAGTGACGCCGGCTTCCGGCAGCACCGCGCCGACGCGGAAATCGCCCTGATATTCGTAAGACGGGTGGTGCCGTTCGACCACATAGCTGTGGAAACGCGGGCGCTGGTCGATGCCGAGAACGCCGTTCACGCCACCCACCACGCCGCCGATGACACCACCGACTACGGCGCCCACTGGACCGGCCGCGCGCTCGCCCTCTCTTGAACCTCGTTCCACGCCGCCGGGAACGCCTTGGGCTTGCGCCATGACAGGGAGCGCCACGACGGCAACAAGGGCGGTAATTCCGATAAAGCGGCGGATCATGATGGCTCCATTGATGTTGGCTGAGATGACATCACAACTGATGGAAGCCGATTAGGTTCCCTTTGCCCGCCGGTCGTCGCGAGCGCGCTGCGTTATTTCGCCCGGCTCACCGCTTCCACGATCCATTTCCGCACTGCGCCGATGCGCCGGTCGCGCGCCTGTTCGGTGCGCGACACCAGATAGATCGTCTCGTGATAGGCGCCCTCGAACGCAAACGGCGCGACCAGCTTTTTTCCGAAACCCGGCCGCGTCTTGATCAGCGGCGTCATCGCCAGCGTGACGCCGAGCCCGTGTTCGGCGGCTTCCAGCATCGCCGGCACGCTGTCGAGCCAGAGATGGCCACGCGGCACGAGGTGCGAAAGGCCGGCTTCCCTGAGCCAGGAAGGCCACGAGCGCGGTTGTGTCGTCAGGTGGATCAGCACTTCGCGTGACAGATCTTCCGGGGTACGCAAGCCGCCCTTGATCAGCGCGGGCGCGCAGACCGGCAATCCCTTCACCGTGACCAGCGGTTCGAATTTCAGCCCGGCGGAATGTTCGAGGCCATAGCGGATCGCGACGTCGACCCGTGACGAGTTGAAGTCGGCATATTGATGCGTCGCCTCGATGCGTAGCGTAAGACCGGGGTTACGCCGTTTGAAATCCGGCAGTGCCGGCAATAGCACCGCCGAAGTGAAAAACGGCAGCGAGCTGATCCAGAGTTCGCTGGTCGCGCCGCGGCGCTGTTGCAGCATGTCGCGGCCGGCATCCCTTAGCGTCGCCAGCGCCACCGAGACCTTTGCCAGATAACGCTCGCCGTCGGCGGTCAGGCGCACCGAGCGCGCGCCGCGCAGGAACAGCTTTGTGCCGAAATGCTCTTCCAGCCCGCGGATCTGGTGGCTGATCGCCGATGGGCTCAGTGCCAGGTCGCGCGCGGCGCGACGAAAGCTCAATTGCATCGCGGCGCGCTCGAACGCCAGCAATGCGGTCAAAGGCGGGATCGCGCGGAGCGGAGATCCGGGGGCTTCCGATGGATGAATGATATTCATCTGAGGTGACGAAATCCCTTTTGTTTACTGACCTAGTTTCATCCAAGTTCAGCGAACATTCAATATGGCTCATCCTCGTCATTGCGAGCGAAGCGAAGCAATCCATCGCGCCACGCAAAGGGAGAATGGATTGCTTCGCTTCGCTCGCAATGACGGTCCCTCCTTCACAGGAATTCTCCCGTGGCGATTTTCGAGCCTTCAGGTCTGCCGCACCACTGGATACCCTCCGCACTGGCCGCCGGCCCCTTTGCCGGGTTGCAGGGCGGGGCGGTCGCCAGCCTGTTGACGGCGGAGATCGAGGTGCAGGCGGGACCGCGCAAATGGGGCTCGGCGATCTCGGCCTCGGCCTGGTTCCTGCGGCCGACGCCGATGACGGATTTGCGAACCCAGCTTTCGGTCGTCAGCGAGGGTAGCCGCGTCAGCGTGATCGACAACACGCTGTGGCCGGCCAACGAGGACGCGCCTTGCGCCACCGTGCGGGTGACCCTGGCGCGCGAGCGTGGGGTCGAAATACCTGGCTTTGCCGAGCCGGAAGGCGACGTCGTGGCCGAAGGGGCGGGGACGGTGGGAATAGGCGAGC
>JAIEPP010000580.1 GCA_019748335.1 Xanthobacteraceae bacterium | reverse complement strand
TGGCCGAGGCGGTTGAAGCGGCGCTCGATCAAAGGCTCGATCGCGAAATAGCTCACCGCCAGCGAAGCGGCGGTCACCAGCACGAACAGCGGCAGCAGCCCCATCGGCCACAGCGCCGTGATCGCCGACACCACGGCGAAGTGCACGAGGTAGATGGCGTAGGAGTGGCGCCCCAGCAGACAGCCGAGCGCGAGCCTCGCGTTCGAGGCCAGCACCGCACAGGCCAGCGCGAACAAAAGGGCGACTTCCGCGCCCCATGCCGAGAAGCACAGTGCCGCCCCGACCAGCAACGAGGCGCCGAGCGCGGGTCTGCTTTTCAGCACGACGAAGTCGTACAGCAAGATGCCGAAACCGAAGCAGATCGCCTGGTGCGGCAGCCAGCAATAGAAAAAACCTTCGGCGAGATAGGCCTGGCCTTGCGGCAGCGACGCGGCGAGCTGCGGAACGAGAATCCAGTCGGCGGCGAATTTTCCGGCGATGCTGACCAGCGCGATCGACGCATAAACCAGGATCGGGCCGTTCGGCCGCCGAAACAGCCAGATCAGCAGCGGAAACAGCAGGTAGAACTGCATTTCCACGGCAATGCTCCATCCGCCGGGAACGACCGAATTGAACGCGGTGACGCTGCCCCCGTGCAGAAACAGGAACGTCAGCGCGACGTCGCCAGTGCTGATGCCATCAGGCGCCCAGAACTTGAAACCCTCGCCTTTGGTGATCACCAGATAGAAGACGATGGCAATCCAGAACAGCGGAACGATCCTGAACACGCGGCGGAGATAAAACGAGCGGATCGCAGCGGCATCGACCTTGCCGCCAAAGGTCAGCATCATCGTGTAGCCGCTGACGATGAAGAAGAGCTGGACGCCATGTTCGCCATATTTTTCAGCGAAGGTCGACAGGCCGGGGACGACGCCAGTCGCGGCCTGCGCGCAATGCGCGAGAACGACGAGCAGGATCGCCACGCCGCGCAACAGATCGAGGGATTGATTGCGCTCCGTCATGGCGGGCCGGTCAATCACGGGTGCGAACATGCAGCACCGCGTTGCCATCGGAATAGACCCGCTCCCAGCCGCCGATGTTATCGAGCAGGCCGACGGCCGGCGTCGACGGCATCAGCAGCACCGCATCGATTTCCGCGGTCTTGAGCAGGTTGAGAAACCCGTTGACGTCCCTGAGCTGCAGCGCGCGATAGTATGCCACTTCGAACGTCTCGCCGTAGAGTTCGGCGCGCCCGTCGATGAACACCGGCATCTGCCGCCAGATCATGTAGCCGCCGAACGGAAGGTCGTTGAGAACCCGCTTCAGATGGCGCGCCTGCAGCAGATCGATGGCCGCCGCGGGTGAATGCAGGACGGGAGGCGAAAACGCCGATTTCGCCGCGAGCGCCCAGGTCGAGGCGCCGAACATGACGGCCAGCATCGCCACGAAGGCGGCCGGCGCGGCGATCCCCGCAAACCGGGCCGGCTGCAGCGCGAACTGCGCCGCCACCGGCGCGAGGACTGCGAGCGGCAGCAGCAGCGCGAATATTTCGAGATTCCTGGTATGCGAAAGCGCCATGTGCAGCAGGCCCAGCACCAGCGCGATCCGCGGCGGCGACAGTTTCACGCCCGCGTAAAGCGCGGCCCCGATCAGCACCAGGATCGACATCTCGAACGCGCCGAGGCTGGTGAAATCAGCCGGCCGCCATTCGTCGATCAGATGCAGCAATTCGCCCAGATCGAGGATCTTGCGCGAAGCGAGGAGCGATCCCCATCCGTACGGGGTCACGCAGCATGCGGCCACCGCGGCGGCACCGAACACCGCCCAGCGCAGCGCCAGCGACCTGCGCCGGGCGGCTTCGGCATTCCACAAGGCATCGAGCGCGAAGGCGCCTGCCAGCACCAGGCCGAAGACGAATCCGCCATGCAGGTTGGCCCACAGCGCCATCAGCGGCAGCAGCCGGAACGACGGTGCCTCGCTGCGTTCGCTCGCCGAGATCAGGCCATAAGCCCAGGCCAGCATCACCAGCAGCACCAGCACATGTGGCCGCACCAGAAAATGCGGCGTCGACAGCACCAGTGCCGCCAACGTCACGACAATGGCATAGGTCGCCGGAATGCGGCGGCCGAGAATCCAGGCGAGGAATGCAAAGGCCGCGGCGATACTGGCCGCCGCCAGGACCACCGGCCCGGTCCAGCCGGCCAGATTGTAGCTGCCTGCAAACAGCACCTGCGCCAGCCAGGACGACGACGTCCATGGCTCGCCCGCCTTGGTGAAGGAGTAGATATCTGTGCGCGGCAGCGCGGCGTGATCGAGAATCCACTGGCCGACCGATATCTGCCAGTAGGTATCGGTATCGTTCAGAAGCCGGTCGCCGCAGACCAGCAGCATCGCATAGACGCCGATCCCGAGCCAGAGCCATGCCGGCACCAGGCCGAGGCTGAAGGCTTTCTCCTGACGGATCGTTCCGGCGTCGATGCTCATGAAGAAGCCTTCTCGCCGATCGTCTCAATGTCGAAACGGATAGACCAGTTGTCCGCCGAATTCCTGCGGCATCGCCTCATCGCCGTCGACGCCGTAATTGTCCGGCAGCTTGCCTTCCGGCATCCGGAAGGTGCCGAACAGAATGTCCCAGAGTGGAAAGGTGCCGGCGAAATTGGTATTGCCGCCCTCTTCCAGCGAAGTGTGGTGCCAGCGGTGGAACACCGGGGTCGCCAGCACGTATTTGAACGGGCCCAGCGTCCAGCTCAGATTGGCGTGAACGAAGGCGGAGTGGAACGTGGTGAACGGTCCGACCCACAGCATGATGTTGGGCGAGATACCCGCCATCAGCAGGATGACGTCCACCATGATGGTTCCGAGGAACAGATTGACCGGATGAAAGCGCGCCGCCGAAATCCACTCGAGGTCCTCGGACGAGTGATGGATCGCGTGATACTTCCAGAAGCCGCCGCCGTGAAACATGCGGTGCAGCCAATAGAGCATGAAGTCGGAAGCGACCAGGAACAGCAGCGCCTGGACCCAGAGCGGAAGCTCCGACAGCGGCCCATGGCCATTGTCGTAAAACGCGATCAGCCCGTCGGCATCGTGGATGTTGAAGACGATGCCGGCGCCGAGCACCAGCAGTCCGATGCGGAAGACACGGCCAAATACCGGCACGAAGAACCAGTAGCAGAGATCGGTGATGAGCTCGCGCTTGCGCCACCACGGCTGGCCGGGATTGCACGACCAGAAATGCGAGAGCACCGTAAAAACCAGGGCCAGTCCGACCGTGACCGGAACGATCTTCGTCATCGTCTCGCCCAGCATCGTGACGACTTCTAAGGGCAAATTGGACATGGCGGCCTCATCTGATCGGAGGCTAATGGAGTATCCGTTCGCGCTTAAGGAGCTGTGAATCCGGAACAACGCCCGGCTCGGCGCCGCCGCCGGAACACGGTCATTTGCGACGCATTTGCATTTTACGATTTGCCTTAATTCAACGTTTACTCTGCTCACGAAGTAACAGATCGCAAGGCTTTTACGCCATCGAATTAACTGCGCCGCAATTGTCGGCCCGTACGGTGACGCCATGGTCACGGTGCTGAGAACGCCGACGAGACCAAACGTAAGTTCGACCAGCCACGTGTACACAGGAGTTACCTTATGAAGAATCTCGTTTCGCGTTTCGTGAAGGATGAATCGGGCGCCACCGCGATCGAATACGGTCTGATTGCCGCCGGCATCGCGATCGCCATCATCACCGCCGTCAACGGCGTCGGCAGCAAGCTGTCGACCAACTTCGTCTCGATCAGCAACGCGCTGAAGTAAGCACCTCTTGCGAAAGCACGGCAAAGGCCCCGGCAACCCCGGGGCCTTTGTTGTTTCTACCGATCGATACGCTACCAGCGTAAGCGCGCCCGTCCCTCCCCGGACTGAGGCAAGCCGCACCGTCGCGCGGCCGCCCGGAACCGCCTTCTCCAGATAGGCTTTATCTACCAGCTAAGCCGCGGCCGCATTCTGCGTCATCACGGAAGCCTCGGCTGGCGACCTTTCGCCAAGGGACTTTGCGGCCGCAATGGCGAGAAACGCCACGCCGGCACCGGCAAATACGTCGACGAAGTAGTGTCCGCCGACCAGCGGCGTTGCCAACAGCATCCCGATATAGGCAATCAGCGCGAACGGGCGCATCCACCACACCCCCCAGAAACCCCACAGCGCAAGCACTGCGGCTGCGGCGTGAAAGCTCGGGAATGTGACGATGCCGCTGAGGGTTTCGAAACTGAGAACCCGCAACGACCCGTCGCGTACCGCGGGAATTTCATCGACCTGGACCAGGTAACCGCTGGCCTTGAAGAGCGAAGTGTCGGCGGAAATGCCGTATTCCTGATAGGTGCCGATCGCCGGCAGCAACGCGGAAACGACGATGGTGACGACAGCGGTCAGCGTGCAGGCCAGCGTGAATTGCTGCAGACGGACATAATTTCGAGACCATGCCAGAACGGCGGGAACACCGAACGTCGGCACGCCGATCATCGCATAAGCGAAATAAACATACGGGATCAGGGCTGGTCGCGCGCAGACGAAGTTGTAATAGCCCTTCCAGTCGAGCCCGAGCCATCGATCGAAATGCGCAAAGCTTGCGTCCTGCAGAGGAAAATTGGCGGCAGCCGCGAGATAGCCCAACGGTATCGAGAGCAAATAACACAGCTCGAGCTGCGCAATCGAAACCAGCGCAAAAGCCAGTCGCGGATAACCTCTGCGCCAGAATGCATGCCCTGCGGCGGCGAATAGCCAGGCCATGCCGAGCGCCCGCAAAACCAGGCTCTCCGTCTTGAACGAGAAATCCGTCAGCGCCAGGCCGACCACGAACAGCAGCGCCATGAGCAGCAGCGGCGCCCAGTTGAGGAGATAAAGTCGCCAGGCTTGTTGGACCTCACGATCGGCCATGACTGTTCCGCCAGTTCTCATGCATCGGCGGAAAACCAATAGAGCGCTGTGAGTTAACGCTGCCGGAAGGTCCTTGGTTAATTCGACGTTACAGGTTTCGATACAGGTAACTTGCGGCCGGCGGCGCAAGTCGGACCTAATCTTGCGTCCAGTCTGACCTGCCTTGCGTTCGGGCCGGCGACGCCGTTCTAACCGCACGAATTGTCCGCATTCTCTCACATGGCCGTTTTCCGATTGTTCATTTGTCGGCGCTAGCCTCGCGCGATATTCCGCCCCGTATCAACCGCACAGGCGACCTGATCCCATGATCCTCGATGTTGCCCGTCTTATGCTGTTCCCGGCGCTGATGGCGTTCGCGGCCGCAAGCGACCTCTTTACGATGACGATTTCGAACCGGGTATCGCTGGCGCTGGTCGCCGGGTTCCTTGTCCTTGCGCCGCTGGGCGGCATGGGCTTGCACGACATGCTGCTGCATCTCGGCGCCGGCGCGACCGTGCTGGTCGTGGCCTTTGGCTGCTTTGCGATGGGCTGGGTCGGCGGCGGCGACGCCAAGGTGGCGGCCGGCGTGGCGCTGTGGTTCGGCTTCGACCATCTCCTCGACTACCTGGTCTATGCGTCGGTACTCGGCGGAGCGCTGACGATCCTGCTGCTGCTGTTCCGGCAGTGGCCGCTGCCCTCCCAGCTCTTCCGCCAGGAATGGCTGAGCCGGCTGCATGACAAGCAGACCGGAATCCCCTACGGCATCGCGCTCGCGATCGGCGCGCTGATGGTCTATCCGGAGACCGAATGGATCAAGGCCGTGGACCTCGCCCACCTCGCCATGCTCTGACCGGCGGACGGTAACTCTCCGTTAAGGCAATTTACACACGCCTCATTAACCATGCTTTGACGAATAGCTGGTCAACTCCCATCACGGCGGCGGCAGCGTCGCGGCGTAATGTGGAAAGTGAAGCGTATGAATACCGCACGCATTGTCGTGTTGACCATCGCGATCGGCGCCGGCGGCATTGCCGCCTATCTCGCCAGCGGGTCCGACAAACCTGCGCCCACCGACCCGGTGGCGCAGATGCCAACCGTGGATATTCTTGTCGCGAAGACCGACATCGGCCTCGGCCAGACGGTCAAGGCCGATGACATCCAATGGCAGGCATGGCCGAACGAGAGCGCCAACAGCAATTTCATCAGCCGGGCCGGCAGGGCCGAGGCCATCCGGGACATCACCGGTTCGATCGCGCGCTCGCCGTTCATCGCCGGCGAACCGATCCGGGACCAGAAGCTGGTGAAAGGTAGCGGATCCGGCTTCATGGCCGCGATCCTGCCGAGCGGCTATCGGGCCGTTTCGACCGAAATTTCGCCTGAAACAGGCGCCGGCGGCTTCATTCTGCCCAACGACCGCGTCGACGTCCTGCTTTCCAAGCGCGAAAAGAACCCCGACAGCAAGGGGCCGGACCTCGTCAGCTCGGAAGTCATCCTGACCAATATCCGCGTTCTCGGCATCGACCAGGCGCCGAAGGAAAAAGACGGCACCAGCGCACTGGTCGGCAAGACCGCGACGCTCGAAGTGAAGCCCGACCAGGCCGAGACGCTGGCCCGCGCGCGCCAGAGCGGCACGCTGTCGCTGGCGCTGCGCAGCATTACCGATGCCCAAGAGGTCGAAAAGACCGAGGAACCCGTCAAACGCGGCGAAGGCGTCAACGTCGTTCGTTACGGCGTCGCCAGCCAGCAGTTGATGCAGAAGTGACCGAAAGGACGCACGATATGAAGCGCAGGGAAAATCAGCCGATGCGGACATTGATGGTCCGCGCCCTGTCGTTTTCGGCCGCGGCTGCGCTCACGCTCAATCCGGCGCTGATGCCGGTGGTGGCAGCCGACTATCGCCCCGCGGCACCCGTCGCCGTCGACGGACAGATGAACGCGCGCCCGCTTTCGCTCGGTATCGGCAAGTCCATCGTGATCGACCTGCCGCGCGACATCAAGGACGTGCTGGTGGCCGATCCCAAGATCGCCAATGCCGTGGTCCGCTCGACCCAGCGCGCCTATATCATCGGCGCCGCGGTCGGTCAGACCAACATCGTGTTCTTTGATTCCGCGGGCCAGCAGATCGCGGCCTATGACATCGCGGTCACCCGCGACCTCAACGGCGTCCGCGCCACCCTGAAACAGGCGCTGCCGAATTCCGACATCCGGATCGAGGGCGTCGGCGACGGCGTCGTGTTGTCGGGCACGGCGGCGAACCCGATCGACGCGCAACAGGCCAACGACCTTGCCGCCCGCCTCGCCGGCGGCGTCGACAAGGTGGTGAATTCGATCGCGGTCCGCGGCCGTGACCAAGTGATG
>JAIEPP010000137.1 GCA_019748335.1 Xanthobacteraceae bacterium | reverse complement strand
GCAGATGCATCTCGGGCCGTTCGCCGCCATAATAGTGCATCAGCCGCTCGACCGGCAGGTAGATCTCCCCGATCAGAACCCGCTCACCTTGTCCCCTGGCGCCATAACTGTCGGCGATTTCGCGCATCTCGGCGGCGATCAGATGCACCCCGGGCTGGTCTGTCGAATGAAGTTGAAGCAGGCGGTGCATGTCGCCCATCCCGGGCCGAAAAGCCGGGTTGGGCGGATTGTCCGGAAAATCCTCGGCCTTCATCATGTGCCACAGTACGTCGATGCGAAAGCCGTCGACGCCGCGGTCGAACCAGAAGCGCATCACGTCGTACATCGCCGCCCGAACGCCGGGATGACGCCAGTTGAGATCCGGCTGCTCCTTCAGGAACGCGTGATAATAATATTGTCCGGTGGTCTCGTCCCATTGCCAGGCTGAACCGCCGAAATCGCTGATCCAGTTATTGGGCGGTCCGCCGTCAACCGCAGCGTCGCGCCAGATGTACCAGTCTCGCTTCTGACTTTTCCGCGAAGCCCGGCTCTCGACGAACCATGGATGCCGGTCGGAGCTGTGGTTGGGCACGAAGTCGAGCAGAACCTTGAGCCCGCGCCGGTGAGCCTGCCCAAGCAGGTCGTCGAAGTCAGCCAGCGACCCGAAGCGTGGATCGACATCGCAATAGTCGGCAACGTCATAGCCGAAATCGACCATCGGCGACGGGTAAACCGGAGAGATCCAGATGGCGCCGACGCCAAGGCCGGCGAGATAATCGAGCCGCCGCGTTATTCCCTTGAGGTCGCCGATGCCGTCGTCGTTGGTGTCCTGAAACGAGCGCGGATAGATCTGATAGATCGCGCAACGCTGCCACCAGGGCGCGCTCATGCCACCGGCGATCCGGCATGCATCCTGACTGTCCTTATCGATCACGTGAGGTCGTCAAGGGACTTCCATCCTGTCATTCGCGTCAATACGGGGGTACGCGTATCCGGGCCGCGATGAACGACCCTGTTCCTGTTGCGATCGGAAGTCGACGGTTTTCTCAGGTTCCCTCGAGGGCAGATCAAGGTGCCGCGAATTCATAAACCATCCGCGGCGGTCAGCTTTGGTTTACCAGCCCCATTAAGCTTTCCGGTCCGTGGGCATGCCATGGTGGCTGCAGATCGAGAATAAATCTCGACAGGGAAAGCGTCAGGGTCAGGCTGCCAAACAGCCTGACCCGCCATCTCCGGGGAATGCAATGTCGGCCAAGACGGCGCCAAAAAAGCCGAAGCCGAAAAAATCAAGGACAGGCCCGCCGCTTGTCCAGGCTGCATCGGCGATATCGATCGCCAAGCAAAATCTGATCAATATGGTGGTGATGTCTACCGTCTCAGGCGCGGTCCTGCTGGGACTTCTGGCCGTCAAGCATTTTTGAATCCGGCCACGCAAACGGCAGCTACAGATCCACCACCACGTAGTCGCTCTCGACCGCGACCTTGAGCGTCTCGGCGATATACGGCCCCTTCACCACGCTCGAACCCGGCTCGACATTGACCGGGTAAGCGCGGGCGCGGAAGCGTTTGGGGTCGCAGTAGGATTGCCCGGTGCGGATATCGAATTCCCAGCCGTGCCAGGGGCAGCGGATGATCTCGCCTAGCCTGGTATATTCGATCTCGCCGGGATCAGAGGATTGCGCCAGCCCGATCAGCGGGCCCTCGCACAACGCCGCGCCCTGGTGCGGGCAGCGGTTCAACAGGCCGAAGAACTCGCCCTTGATGTTGAAGATCGCGATCGGCCGTTCGTCGATGGTAAGGAATTTTCGCGTTCCCGGCGGAAGTTCTTCCACCGGGGCGATCACATGTCTCGTCATTTTAAGTCCGCATGATCTGATTCGAAAAACCGGTACCCACTTTTTCGGATCATGCTAGGCGATCCCGTACAGCTTCTTCGCGTTGTCGAGATAGAACGCCTGCTTGTTGGCGTCGCTGACGCCGGCCGGCAGCACGCGCGACGGCTCGTCGAAATCCCAATGCGGATAGTCGGTGGCGAACAGCAATTTGTCCCAGCCGATCCACTCGATCATCTCGAACAGGTGCTCGCGGCGCTCGGGGTCTTCCATCGGCTGGGTGGTCCACCAGATGTGGTCACGGACATATTCCGACGGCTTGCGCTTCAGATGCGGCACCTCGGAGCGCAGCTTCTCGAAATGCTTATCGAGCCGCCACACCAGCGACGGCGCCCAGCCGAAGCCGGCCTCGATCATCACCATCTTCAGCTTTGGAAAGCGCTCGAACACGCCTTCGAGCACGAGACTCGAAAGCGCGGTCTGCTGGCACTGGGAATGGCCGACCATTTCCTCGATATAGAAACTCGGCCAGCCCGATGCGGTGATCGGATTGCCGCCGAAGCCGAACGCATGAACGCCGACCGGCAGCCCGATCTCCTGTGCCGCCTCGTAGATCGGCCAATAACGCCGTTGCCCCAGCGGCTCGACGTTGCGGCTCAAGAGCAATACCTGGACGAAATTCTTGTCGCCGGCGCGCTTGCGGATTTCGGCAGCCGCGGTCGGACCGTCCTCGTTGCCGACGACGATCGAACCCTTGAGGCGGGAATCCTTCGAGGTCCACTTGTCGATCTGCCAGTCGTTGATCGCGGTCGCCAGGGCCGCGCTGAGATCGTGGTTGCGCAGGCCCTGCCCGGTGTTGAGCGGATTGAGCACACCGAGCGCCACGTTGTGCGGATCGAGCAACTGCTTCTGCATGAACGACAGCGACGAGCCCTGCGGCCCGCCTTCCGGCGGCCAGGCGTCGCGGCGCGAGGCATTCGGCTGCGCCTTCGGATAGGGCGGGCCTTCCATCATGCCCTGATAGGCATGCTTGCCGTAGGTCTCCAGATGCGAATGCCAGCGCTTGGCCAGGAACGGGTACAGCTCGGTCGCGGTGGCGCGCGCCGGGTGAATGTCACAATCGGCGATCGCGGTCTTGACCGCGACGGAGGCGGAGGGCTCGGGACGGAACTGGACGTTCATGACACCATCTCCTTATGTCCCTGCCTGCGCAGGCTGCTTCAGCCGGCTGTAGGTCGCGTGCGGGTTGTCGATCATGATCTTGCGGACCAGGTCTGGCGAAATCCCGTCCGGGAGCACGGAATCGCCCTCGAATTGCCAATGCGGATAGTCGGTCGAGAATAGAAGCAATTCGTCCGACTGCATATGGTCAAACAGGCGGTTCAGCGTTGCGGGATCCGGCGGCGCATCGACCGGTTGCAGCGAAAAGCGGATGTTGCTGCGCACAATTTCCATCGGCGCGCGGTCGACCCAGGGCGTTTCCATCCGCACCCCGCGCCAGAACTTGTGCAGCCGCCACAGATAAGCCGGCAGCCAGGTGAAACCACTTTCCAGCATCACCATCTTCAGGTTCGGATGCTTTGCGAATACGCCCTCAACGATCAAGCTGGTGAGCTGGGTCTGGAACGCCTGCGCCTGGGCGACGTAATCCTCGATGTGATAGGAACCCCAGCCGACCGAGGACGGCGGGTTGTGATAGGCGCTGCCAGCATGAATGCCGACGGCGAGGCCGAGCCGCTCGGCGGCGGCATAGATTGGCCACAGCGCGCGCTTGCCGAGCGGCACGTCGCCCATCACAAGCATCAGCACCTGGACGAAGCGCTTGTCCTGCGCGCAGCGTTCGATCTCCGCGACCGATTTTTCCACGCTCTGGGTCGGGATCACGATCGAGCCGCGCAGCCGCGCATCCTTGTCGAGCCACTCCTTGACCAGCCAGTCGTTCAGCGCGCGGCAGAACGCGTCCTGCATGTCCTCGGAGAACACCATCTGCACGCCGTAGAGCGGGTTGCAGATGCCGTAAGCCGTGCCGAACCGGTCCAGCGCCTGCGTCTGCATGTCGGCGAGGCTGGAGCCGGGCTTGCCCTGTGCCGGCCGCCAGTCCGGCCGCGCCGAGATCGGCGAATTGGTCGGATAGGACTGCGAGATCAGATCGGTCATCCCGCGCGTCGTCACCTGGTCGCGCCAGTAGTCGTTCATATAGGGCAGCAGGGTGGTGAGATGCGGAACGGCGGGATGCAGATCACAATCCACACCACCGGGAAGCGGCGACGTCATGGGGTTTCCTGTGCTTCCTCGTACGGGCCCGCGTGTGCTTCTGGGCTTCTGCAAGCCACGCCGCCTGATTGTTGGACGCATTCAATCAGCCCCGCCGCCGCGCCGCAACTCGGCAAACGTGACCCTCCTGTGCTAGGACGGCATGGGTGCCCCAACGCCTTGGGTGCTAAGACATTTCGGACGCCGGGAGAATTTCATGATTCGGACAATGCGCGCAGCGATCGCCCTCACTTTGCTCTTGGCCGGTGCAGTGGCCGGCGGCGCGCTATTGGCTGGCGGCGCCCACGCCCAGCAGACGCCACCGGCCGCGCAGCCTGCAACGCCGCCCGCGGCTCCGCCGCCGGTTGATTTCTCCAAGGTCGAGATCAAGACCACCGACCTCGGCGACAACGTCTATATGCTCGAAGGCCAGGGCGGAAACATCACGGTCGCGGTGGCCAGGACCGGGATCATCATGGTCGACGGCCAGTTCGCGCCGCTGCACGACAAGATCAAGGCGGCAATCGCCGCGATCTCGAACCTGCCGGTCAAATACGTGATCAACACCCATTATCACGGCGACCACACCGGCGGGAACGAAGGTTTTGCCAAGGACGGCGCCACCATCGTCGCCCATGTCCACGTCAAGAGCCGGTTAGCGGCCGGCACCACCAACGGCCTGACCGGAGCCAAGACGCCGCCGGCGGCAGCCGGCGCGCTGCCGACCGACACCTATGAGGTGTTCTCCAATGTCAGGCTTCCCGGCCGCGTCGCCGACCTCAAGCACATCCAGAAAGCCCACACCGACGGCGACACCTATGTCTGGTTCAAGACCGCCAACGTGCTGGCGACCGGCGACACTTTTACCAACGGCCGCTATCCCAATATCGACTTCGCCAATGGCGGCAACATCTCCGGCATGATCGCGGCCACCGACACCTATCTCAAGCTGACCAACGCCAAGAGCCGCATCGTTCCCGGCCACGGCCCGATCGCCGACAGAGCGGCGCTGATCGAATACCGCGCCATGCTGGTCACCGCGCGCGACCGGATGGCGAAGCTGGTGAAGGAAGGCAAGAGCGAGGCCGACGTGATCGCGGCCAAACCGTTCGCCGATCTCGACAAGAAATGGGCGCCGACCGAACTCGCCGCGACCAACTTCATTCGCGTGGTCTACAACTCGCTGGCAAAGCCAGTGGATGAGAAGAAGTCGTTGCTGAAACGCCTGCTGAAGCGGAGCTGAATCTTCATGAAGGAACTTGCAGGGATCGCCGAACAGATCGCGGCGAAATTGATCGCGCGCAAAGAGACGATTGCGATCGCGGAATCCTCGACCGGCGGACTGATCTCGGCGGCATTGCTCTCGGTGCCCGGCGCCTCGGCCTATTTCCTCGGCGGCGCCGTGGTCTATACCCGCGATGCGCGGCGCTTGTTGATGGACATTCCGGATGAGGCGATGAAAGGCATTCGCTCGGCATCGGAGCCCTACGCCAAACTGCTGGCGAGCCAGGTGCGCCAGCGCTTTTCGACCGACTGGGGATTATCGGAGACCGGCGCCACGGGGCCGACCGGCAACCGCTACGGCGACGCCGCCGGCCATAGCTGCATGGCGGTGGCGGGCCCCGCGCAGGCCGTGTTCACGCTGGAGACGGGTAGCGCGGATCGTGCGGCCAACATGGACGCATTCGCTTCGACGGCGTTGAAACTGTTGCTGAAGAATTTAGGGTAGGCGCAGGCCGGGACGACAGAAACTATTTCTCCCGGAACGAGCGCATCAGCTGGTCGCTCAGCGGCTTCATCAGATACGAGAACATGGTGCGGTCGCCGGTCTGCACGAAGGCCTCGACCGGCATGCCCGGGATAATCTTGTTGTCGCCGAGGCGGGCAACTTCTTGCGGCGGCATCGAAACGCGGATGGTGTAGTAGCTCTGCCCGGTGCGCTGGTCGGTGGTGACGTCGGCGGAGACACGGGTAACGGCACCGTTCAGCTCCGGCGTGGTGCGCTGGTTGAAGGCCGACAGCCGCAGCAATGTCTTCTGGCCGATCTGCAGCTTGTCGATGTCCTGCGGATTGACCTTGGCCTCGACCGAGAGCGCGTCAGCCTGCGGCACGATCATCATGATGGCGTCGCCGGCGGTGATGACGCCGCCGACGGTGTGCACCGTCGACTGCAGCACCATGCCGTCCTGCGGCGCGCGGATGTCGATGCGGCGCAGCTGGTCTTCGGCGGTGACCTTGCGTTCGACGAACTCGCCGATCTTGTCGTTGGCCTCGCGCAGGTCCTTGGAAACCTCGCTGACCATGTCCTTGTCGACCTGGATGATCTGCAATTCGGTTTCGGTGATCTTGCCCTTGGCCTGCGCGCGCGACGCGATGTACTGCGCCCGCTCGCCGTTCAGGCGCGCCGCATCGCGTTCCAGCGTGGTCAGGCGCGAGATCTGCACCAGATGCTGGTCATAGAGCTGGCGCACGCCGATCAGTTCCTTTTCGACCAGTGCGATTTCCTTGTCTTTCGACTGCTCCTGGGCGGTGAGGCCCGCGATTTCCTCGTTGAGCTGGGTGACGCGCTCGCGCAACTGCGCCTTCTGGCCGGCGCGTCCGTTGACCCGAACCTCGAACAATTTGCTTTCGCTCGCCATCACGTCCCGCACATCGGGATCGCCGGCCTGATCGAGCAATTGCTGCGGAAACCTGATCTTGTCGACGCCGCGCTGCTCGGCTTCCAGCCTTGCCGCGCGCGCCCACAACCCGTTCAGCGTCTTGACCACGATGGCAAGACTCGCCTTCACCACGGTCTCGTCGAGCCGCACCACGATGTCGCCGGCCTTGACGCTGTCGCCGTCGTGCACGCGCACTTCGCCGACCACGCCGCCGGTCGGGTGCTGCACCTTCTTGACGTTGGAATCGACCACCACCGCGCCCGGCGCGATCAGCGCGCCCGAGATCGGCACGGTCGAGGCCCAGCCGCCGAAGCCAAAGGTCAGCACCAGCATCACCACGCCGCCAACGATCAGATGCTCGCGGATCGAACGCCGCGCCCCGTTCGGCTCGTTCTTCGCTCCGCTCTTCGATGGCTGGGTCATGACTTGGCTCCGGCATCGGAAACGATCTTGATCGGCGGCGGCGGCGCGACGCGCTGCAGCACCTGGCCGAGAACGGTTTCCTTCGGACCGAA
>JAIEPP010000440.1 GCA_019748335.1 Xanthobacteraceae bacterium | reverse complement strand
GCGGGGCGAGGTGAAATCAAGCCTCGTATGCTTTCAATAAATCTACCTTAACCTAATGCAGCAGCGTCTTTGCCTTCGACCGCGTCAATCCTTCCGCAAAAGCCACCGCCGTGTCCAGACCCCTGCCGCTGCCAAGCGCCACGACCGCCGGCCGGCTGCGGGACAACAGGCCCCGCGCGGCGTTGCGGGTCGATTCCACGCTGACCGCGTCAATCCGCGCCACCAGTTCTTCCGCCGTCAGCGGCCTGCCATAAGCAAGCATATGACGTGCCAGCTGCTCGGCGCGGGATGAACAGCTTTCCAGCGCCATCAGCAGCCCTGCCTTCATCTGCGCCTTGGCGCGGGCGATTTCGGCTTCGGTCAGGGTTTCGACGGCATCGTTGATGACGTCGACGATCACTTCCATCATTTCTGGGGCGTCCGCCGGATCGGTGCCGGTATAGAGGCCGAAAAAGCCGGTATCGGCATAAGGCGCGTGGAAGGTGTAGATCGAATAGCACAGGCCGCGCTTTTCGCGCACTTCCTGGAACAGCCGCGACGACATTCCGCCGCCGAGCGTGTTGGTGAACACTTGCATCGAGAACAGCGACAGGTCGGTCTGCGGCACGCCCTCGAGCGCCAGCGTCAGATGCGCCTGCTCGAGGTCGCGGTGCACGACGCGCGAGCCGCCCTTGCCGAACATCGCCACCTGCGGCTTCGGCGCCTGGTCTCCGCCGAAGCTGGCGAACTTCTGCGTCACTTCGTCGACCACCTGCTTGTGATTGACCGCGCCGGCGGCCGCCACCACCATGTTGGGCCCGCGATAATGCGTCGAGAGATAATTGCCGAGCATGTCGCGATCGAACTTCTGCAGCGTCTTGGCGGTGCCGAGCAGCGAGCGGCCCATCGGCTGGTCCGGATAGCAGAGCTCGTTGAGGTGCTCGAACACGACGTCGTCGGGGGTGTCCTGCGCCGCGCCGATCTCCTGCACGATAACGCTTTTTTCGCGTTCGAGCTCGTCCGGCACGAACGACGGATTGGCGAGAATGTCGGAGAGCACGTCGAGCGCCAGCGGCACGTCGGCCTTCAGCACCCGCGCATAATAAGCGGTGGTCTCGGTCGAAGTCCCCGCATTGAGGTCGCCGCCGACCGCCTCGATCTCCTCGACGATCTCGCGCGAGGAGCGTTTGGTCGTGCCCTTGAACGCCATATGTTCGAGCAGATGCGAGATGCCGTGCTCGTTGGGCTTTTCGTCGCGGCCGCCGACGCCGGTCCAGACGCCGAGCGCGGCGGTCTCCAGATGCGGCATGGTGTCGGTAATGACGGTCAATCCGGACGGCAGCTTGGTGACTTCGACGCTCATCCGGCAACTCCCTGCTTCGCGGCACGGCTGACCCTGCGCACGAACTTTTCCACTTCGGTCGAATCGTTTTTCATCACCGTGATGTGTTCGGATTTCGTCATCAGCCCGTCGAGCCAGGCCGGCAATTGCGGGCGCACGCCGCAGGCGGCTTCCACCGCGTCGGGGAATTTGGCCGGATGCGCGGTCGACAGCACGATATTGGGGATCTTCGAATCCGAGGTGTCGCGATCGGCCACCGCCAGCGCCACCGCGGTATGGGGATCGACGAGGTCGCCGGCCTCGCGCCAGGCGGCACGGATCGCGGCCGCGGTCTCGGTCTCGTCGGCGCGGCCGGCGTCGAACTGCTCGCGGATCGCGGCCAGCATCGCATCCGGCAGCACGAAGCGTCCGGACTGCTTCAGCGACGCCATCAGCCGCCGAACGCTGTCGGCGTCACGGCCGCCGGCCTCGAACAACAGCCGTTCGAAATTCGAGGAGACCTGGATATCCATCGACGGCGAAGCCGACGCGTGTACCTCGCGCACTTCATAGATGCCGGTCTTGAGCGTACGCGGCAGGATGTCGTTGACGTTGGAGGCGATCCGCAACCAGCGCACCGGCAGCCCCATCTTCCTGGCGACGTAGCCCGCAAAGATGTCGCCGAAATTACCGGTCGGCACGGTGAAGTCCACGGTGCGCGTGGGCGCACCCAGCGCCACCGCCGAGGTGAAGTAATACACCACCTGCGCCACGATCCGCGCCCAGTTGATCGAGTTGACGCCCGACAGCGAGACCGCGTCGCGAAAGCCGTGATGGTTGAACATCGCCTTCACGATCGCCTGGCAATCGTCGAAATTGCCCTCGATCGCCAGCGCATGCACGTTGGCCGCGCCCGACGTCGTCATCATCCGGCGCTGCACGTCGGAGATGCGGCCGTGCGGGAACAGCACGATCAGGTCGACATTGTCGAGGCCCGCGAAGGCATCGACCGCGGCGCCGCCGGTGTCGCCCGAGGTCGCGACCACGATGGTGGTGCGCTGCGCGCGCTTCGCCAGCACGTGATCCATCAGCCGCGAGATCAACTGCATCGCGACGTCCTTGAACGCCAGCGTCGGGCCGTGGAACAGCTCCAGCACGAATTGATTGGGCCCGATCTGGTCGAGCGGCACCACCGCGGGATGGCGGAACGTGGCGTAGGCTTCGTTGGCCATGCGCCCGAGGTCGGCGTCGGAAATCTCGCCGGCGACGAACGGGCGGATCACCTCGACGGCGACCTCCCAATAGGGCCGTCCGAAAAATCCGGCGATGGTGTCATGCGACAGTGTCGGCCAGACTTCCGGCACGTAAAGACCGCCGTCACGGGCCAGCCCGGCCAGCATCACGTCGCAAAAACCCAGCGTGGGGGCCTCGCCTCTGGTCGAAATATACCGCGTCAAATCACCCTCCAAAGGTCCGCACCCTACGCCAAACCTTTGATATTTATGAATTATACGCCCGCGTCCACCGCGAAGCGCCAAGCACCATAGAGTGTTTTCGTTCGCAGGGGAAATGCCGGATGGGCGAAAAAAGTGCGGGGTTGGCGGGGCTGGGAAGGCCGTCCGAGTGGGCACGCTCCCTCCCCCGTCATTGCGAGCGCAGCGAAGCAATCCATTCCTTCTTGATGTGATGGCATGGATTGCTTCGCTGCGCTCGCAATGACGACGGCGGGTTAATTGCGCAGTTGGGCAGCCGCGAAGTCAGGCACGTTGCGCACCATCACTCGTCACCGGCCCCTCGCCGAGCGCGCGCAGCGCGGTCAATCCTTCGCGATAGGTCGGATATTGCAGGGTGACACCGAGCTCTTCGCGAATGAGCGCGTTCCGGATCCGCCGGGATTCGCTGTAGAAACTTCGCGCCATCAGCGACAGCTCCGCGGCCTCGAAGGGAATTTCGGGCGGCGGCTCCAGCCCGCAAAGTCCTGCGGCGAAGGCCACGACATCCTGCGGCGGCGCCGCCTCGTTGTCGGTGACGTTATAGATGCCGCCGGGGCGCGGCCGCGCCAGCGACGCGGCGATCACGGCGGCGATATCGGCGACGTGGATACGGTTGAACACCTGGCCAGGCTTGACGATGCGGCGCGCCGTTCCGGCCGCCAGCTGCGCGAGCTGGTTGCGGCCGGGACCGTAGATTCCGGACAGCCTGAAAATCTGCACGGCGATCGTGTTCGCAGCACCGAAGCCGAGCCAGTCCTGCTCCGCCGTCACCCGGTTCTGCGAGCGCTGCTTTCCGGCGCCGAGCGGTGTCGTTTCATCGACCCACCCACCGGCATGGTCGCCATAGACGCCGACGGTCGAGAGATAACCAATCCAGCGCAGGTTCGGCGCGACCGCGATCCGGTCGGCAAACGCCGTGAGCACGGGATCGCCGGATTCGCCGGGAGGGACCGAGACCAGAATGGCGTCGCTGGCCGCGATGTCGTCGGCGATTGCCGCATCGGCATGATCGGGAGAAAACACCCGGGCGGTGATTCCCGCCGGCGCCAGCCCTTCGGCCTTGGCGCGGCTGCGGACGGTTGCGGTCACCCGCGCGCCCGAAACCTGCAACCGCTGCGCGGTATGCAGCGCCGAATAACCCAGGCCGAACACCAGAAGCTTCATGCGCGCAGGATAGTCGAGGAGCGACGGCCGCGCCATCCTGCTTGCCTGCCCTGCAAACCGCCCTATGGTGATAAAAAACGATAACAGGGAGACGAGAATGAACAGGCTTTGGGCCGCGGCCGCAGCACTTCTGATTTCGGGCGGATTGAACAGCGCACGGGCCGAGGATTATCCGGCGCGGACCGTCACGGTGATCGTTCCGTTCGCCGCCGGCGGACCGGCCGATATCACCGGCCGCATTGTGGCCGATATTTTCTCGCGTCATCTCGGCCAGAAATTCGTGGTGGAGAATGTCGGCGGCGCCGGCGGCACCATCGGTGCGCTGCGCGCCGCGCGCGCCGCCCCCGACGGCTACACCATCCTGTCCGGTCACGTCGGCACCAACGCGCTGGCGGCGGCGTTCTATCCCAACCTCGGCTACGACCCGCTGAAAGACTTTGAGCCGATCGGAATCTCCGCCGAATATCCGGAGCTGCTGGTGGTGCGGAAGAATTTTCCGGCGAACAATTTGAAGGAATTCGTCGCCTACGCCAAGGCCAACGAAGCCAAGCTCAATGTCGGCCATGCGGGCCTCGGCTCGGTGTCCTATATCGGCTGTCTTCTGCTCCATGCAGCCATCGGCATCAAGCCGGCGATGGTGCCGTTCACCGGCACCGCGCCGGTGCTGAACGCGATGCTCGGCGGCGAGATCGACTATGAATGCGATCCGGTGCTGGGCACGCTGGAACATGTCCGCGCCGGCACCGTCAAGGCGCTCGCGGTCGCCGCACGGAAACGCAGTTCGCTGCTGCCCGACGTGCCGACTTCCTTCGAGCAGGGCCTGCCTGAGTTTGACATCGCGCCGTTCTATGCGGTGTTCGCGCCGGCAGGCACGCCGAAGGCGATCGTCGAGAAGCTTGCGGAGGCGCTCAACAAGGGCCTCAGCGAGGAGGCCGTGCAAAAGCGGCTGGCCGAGCTCGGCTCCGATATCGTCGAACCCGGCCGCCGCGGACCGAAGGCGCTCGGCGACCTCATCAACAGCGAAACCACGCGGCTGATGCCGATTTTGAAAGCGGCGGCGGCGAAGTAAATACTTTCCAGCGCGATGGCTTCATACGGCGAGGTCCTGAGAGTCCGGTTGAGACTTTCTGAAATTTATCTGATATTTGGTCCTCCCGTGCGTTTTGAGCACATTTTCGAGGTCTATCGGCGACCTAGGTAGAGCGAGTTGCCGGGTGGAGACGAGGGTGCTGCGGTTTTCCGGATTTGCGCTCGACCTGGGGCGGGCCGAACTGCGCGCGGCCGACGGCGCGACCATCAAGCTCCGGCCCAAGACCTTCGAGATGCTGCGGATATTCGCCGCCAGTCCTGGACGCGTTCTCAGCAAGCGGGAATTGATGGAGGCGGTCTGGCCGAACGTCCATGTCGGCGAAGACAACCTGTTCCAATGCATCCGCGAAATCCGCGCTGCCCTTGGCGACGACAAGCGCCAGATGGTCAAGCTGGTATCCGGCCGCGGCTATCTGTTCCATGCCGAGGTGACCGACACCGCCGTCCCTGCCCCGCAGGACGCTGTGACAGCCACGCCGTCCATGGCTCCGTCGTTGGCCGCCGAGCCGGTTCCGCCAACCGAAACGAACCGCGAACCGCCCGAGCGACGCTTTGTTTTCAATCGCTGGCGCGGCACCGCAGTTGCAGTTGCCGCGGCGCTCGTCATCCTGGTCGGAGCGGTTACGGCTGCGGTACTGCGCCCTGGCGTCATCCTGGCACGCGGGCCCACGACCGTCGCCGTGATGCCGGTGACGGACGCCGGCGGCGACCCGCTCACCGTGCAAATGGCAACCGAGGTCGGCAACCGCCTCTCCGACGGGCTGGCCAAGATCGAGAACATCCGCGTACTGCTTCCGGAGACGCCGGCGGCGAAGGCCGACTTCGTCGTGAAAAGCGAGCTGCAAAAGAGCGACCAGGCCTGGACGATCCGGGCGCGCATGACGGACAGCGGAACCAACGAGGTCAAGTGGACGGCGTCCTATTCGGTCAGCTTCGCCGACGGCGCCGATCCGGCGTTGCAGCAATCTCGGCTTGCGGCGGGCGTCGGTCATGCGCTGGCGCTGCGGATCAACGAACTGCTCAACGCCCGCACAGCAGCCACAGCGGCGGCCGATGCGTTGGCCGGAAAAAGCAAAGTCGTGATCGAACAGGCGACCGCGCACATCAATCAGACCAGTCCGGAGCGGTTTCAGGCGGCGCTGGCCATGCTGGAAAAAGCGGTCGCCGACGACCCTGACAATGTCGATGTCCAGGTCGCGCTGTCGGCGCTTCTGATGCGCGGCGTCCAGATGGTCTGGCTTGAGCCCGCCGAACGGGAAGCGTCGGAGGCCAAGGCCGAACGCCTTTTGCAACAGACGCTGCGCGCCAGGCCGGATTACCTTCCCGCGCACGAAGCCTATTGTCGTTTCCTCAACGCCACCAACCAGTTTCGCGCCAGCCTCGTCGCCTGCGCCAGAGCGCTCAGCTTCGATCCGTGGAACGGAATCGCGATCTATCACGTCGGTCTGGCCCAGATTCAGACCGGCCGATTCGAGGATGCGCTGGCGACGTTCCAGCAGGCGGAGCGGTTCGATACCCCGCAGGTGTCGCGCTGGACCTGGCTGGTCGGCGCCGGCTGGGCCAATCTCATGATGGGACGCGCCGAAGACGCTGTGCCCTATCTGTTGAAGTCGATTGCGATCACGTCCGCCTCAGGACGCACGCATATGCTGCTGGCCGCAGCCTATCAGCAATTGGGCCGCATCGATGAGGCCAAGGCGGCGATGGAAAAGGGCCTCCAATTGCGGCCCGGCTCGACCTATCAGAATGTCCCGACGCCGAAGAAGAATTCCAGCCCGGTCTATATCGAAGCCGCCGAACGGATCATGCAGTCGATGGTGGCGGCTGGATTGCCGCTGAGCTGATCCGCCTTCAGTGACCCGACCGATAGTCGGCGCGCACGGGAGCTTTACCCGATGGCGGCACGTCGAGGCGAACGACGGCGCCTTCGAGCGCCGGGCTCACCGCCGGATAGAGTTTCATCACCAGGGGATCGTGGCCGGGGACGATATGGCTTTCGTCCGGCGCCATCGCGATCAGTTTGTCAAAGCCTTCCAGCATCTCGCCGATATGGAAGGCTGTCGTGAACGGACGCTCGCTCGCCATGTTCTCGTAGAAATGACTGACGTCGGAGGCGAGCACCACCGGTCCGCGGCGGGTGTTGACGCGAACGAATTGCA
>JAIEPP010000563.1 GCA_019748335.1 Xanthobacteraceae bacterium | reverse complement strand
GCAGCACTTGCTGCGATCGCGGCCGGCGCCGACGGTATCACCGCGCATCTGCGCGAGGACCGTCGCCATATCCGCGACAGCGACATGGCCCGCCTCAAGGCCGAGATTTCCAAGCCACTGAATTTCGAGATGGCGGCGACCGAGGACATGCTGCGGATATCGCTGGCGACCAGGCCGCATGCGGTGTGCCTGGTGCCCGAGCGCCGCGAGGAGCTCACCACCGAGGGCGGGCTCGACGTGGTCGGCCAGCACAATGCGCTGGCGCCGTTCATCGCGCGATTGAACGATGCCGGCATCCGGGTATCGCTGTTCATTTCCGCCGACCCACGCCAGATCGAGATGGCGGCCAAGCTGCGCGCGCCCGTGATCGAGATCCATACCGGCGGCTGGTGCGACGCCGTGGTCGACGGCCACGCCGCCAAGGCCGCGGAGGAATGGCAGCGCATCGTCACCGGCGCAGCACTGGCGCGTGGCGCCGGGCTCGAGGTTCATGCCGGCCACGGCCTCGATTATGACACAGCGGAGACGATTTCAGCCCTGCCGGAGATCGCCGAACTCAACATCGGCTACTTCATGATGGGGGAGGCGCTGTTCGTGGGCCTCGGCGAGACCGTGCGGGCGATGCGGGCGGCCATGGACCGCGGGCGCGCGAAAATCGCGAGCCGCGCATGATCATCGGCATCGGCTCCGACCTGATCGACATCACCCGCGTCGCCAAGGTGATCGAGCGCCACGGCGACCGCTTTCTCGACCGAATCTTTACCGACGCCGAGCGCGCCCGCGCGGCGCGCCGGGCCAAGAGCGAGAAAATGGTGGTGGCAACCTATGCCAAGCGGTTCGCCGCCAAGGAGGCCTGTTCCAAGGCGCTCGGAACCGGCATCCGACAGGGCGTCTGGTGGAAGGACATGGGGGTCGTGAACCTGCCGGGGGGCCGCCCGACCATGAAACTGACCGGCGGGGCGCTGGCCCGGCTGCAGGCGCTGACCCCTGAGGGGTTCGAGGCGCGGATCGATCTGTCCATTACCGACGATTGGCCGCTGGCGCAGGCCTTCGTCATAATTTCGGCGGTCGTACCCGGCAAACCTTAGGCGTTGCAGGCGTTCGCGCCGGGGGATCGCGTCAAAACTAAAAATCGTTGATTTATCAATGGATTGGCAAGTTTTTATCAGGCGCTTGATTGCGCGCCCGCGAACAACCGTCTAAAACGCCGCAGCGATAATATCGAACCAGGGCCGATTCAGGTTTTTTCCGGAAATGGCCCTCAACTTCAGTATCTGGACCATTTTCTTGACGCGAACGGACGTTCGATTCGCGTGAGGAAAGTGTTCTGCCACCATGCGGGCAAGGCCCTGCGGGAATTGGGAAAGCGATGAGTGTGACATCCGGGACAAAAACTGAGAGCGGCTTGGGCGAAACCATCCGCGTCGTCATCCATGCTCTCCTGATCGCGCTCGTGATTCGAACGTTCCTGTTCCAGCCCTTCAACATTCCCTCGGGCTCGATGAAGGCGACGCTGCTGGTCGGCGACTATCTGTTCGTCTCGAAATATTCGTACGGTTACAGCCACTACTCGATTCCGTTGTCGCCGCCTTTGTTCTCGGGCCGCATCTTCGGTTCGGAGCCGTCACGGGGCGATATCGTGGTGTTCCGCCTGCCAAAGGACGACACCACCGACTACATCAAGCGCGTGATCGGCCTGCCGGGCGACCGCATCCAGATGAGGGACGGGCTGCTTCACATCAACGATGTTCCGGTCAAGCGGGAGCGCCTTTCGGATTTCATCGGCGAGGACCCCTGCGGTTCCGACGCCACCGCGCGGGTCAAGCGCTGGAAGGAAACGCTGCCGAACGGCGTGACCTATGAATCGCTCGATTGCGTCGACAACGGCTTCTACGACAACACCAATGTCTACACGGTGCCGGCCGGCCATTTCTTCATGATGGGCGACAACCGGGACAATTCGACCGACAGCCGGGTGCTGTCGGCGGTGGGCTATGTGCCGTTCGAGAATATCGTGGGCCGGGCGCAGATGATCTTCTTCTCCATTGCCGAGGGCGAACACGCCTGGATGTTCTGGCGCTGGCCGACCGCGGTGCGCTGGAACCGCATATTCTCCATCGTGCGATGAACGACGAAACATCAGTCATCCAGGATTCCGCGACGTCAGGCGAGCCGAGCCCGAAGCCCGATGCCGGCGGCGAAGCCGTGCTCAAGAAGAAGCGCAGCAAGGGCGGCGCCAAGGCGGCGCTGGCGGCGGTCGAGGCGCGCATCGGCTACAAGTTCACCGATAGCGCGCTGCTGACCACCGCGTTCACGCATGTGTCGGCGCTGAAGCCGGCGACCCGTCATCGCGCCGACAGCTATCAGCGGCTGGAATTCCTCGGCGACCACGTGCTCGGGCTTGTTATCTCCGACATGCTCTATCGCGCCTATCCGAAGGCCGACGAGGGCGAATTGTCAAAACGTCTCGCCGATCTCGTCCGCAAGGAAAGCTGTGCCGACGTTGCCAAATCGCTCGGCCTGCTTGAAGACATCAAGCTCGGCGCCGTTGGCGCCGGCGCTGGCGCCCGGTTGCGCAAATCGGTGCTCGGCGACATCTGCGAAGCTGTGATCGGCGCGATCTATCTCGACGGCGGCCACGCGGCGGCGGCCCAATTCGTCGAACGCAACTGGCTGGAGCGGATGCGCAAGCCACGCCGGCCGTTGCGCGACCCCAAGACGGTTTTGCAGGAATGGGCCCAGAGCAAGGGATTGCCGACGCCGGTTTATCGCGAAGTCGAGCGCACCGGACCGCATCACGATCCGCAATTCCGCGTCGCCGTCGACCTGCCGGGCCTTGATCCCGCCGAAGGCGTCGGCGGCTCCAAGCGCGCGGCCGAGAAGGTCGCGGCATCCGTGATGATCGAACGAGAAGGCGTGAGCGGCGCAAGCAATGACAATTGAACCTTCAACCGATAACGCGCCCGCCGCCACCCGCTGCGGCTTTGTCGCGCTGATCGGTGCGCCGAATGTCGGCAAATCCACGCTGGTGAATGCGCTGGTCGGCTCCAAGGTCACGATCGTTTCCCGCAAGGTGCAGACCACGCGGGCGCTGATCCGGGGCATCGTGATCGAGGACAACGCCCAGATCATCCTGGTCGACACGCCCGGTATCTTCTCGCCGAAACGTCGCCTCGACCGCGCCATGGTATCGACGGCCTGGAGCGGGGCGCATGACGCCGATCTCGTCTGCGTGCTGCTCGATGCCAAAGCCGGCATCGACGAAGAGGCCGAGGCGATCCTGAGCAAGCTTGCGACCGTCAAGCATCCAAAAATCCTGGTGCTGAACAAGATCGACCTGATCCCGCGCGAAAAATTGCTGGCGCTGGCGCAGACCGCCAACGAGCGGATGAAGTTCGAAAGCACGTTCATGATCTCGGCGCTGTCGGGCGACGGCGTCGAAGATCTGCGCAAGACATTGGCGGCGATGGTGCCGGCGGGGCCGTTTCACTACCCCGAGGACCAGATGTCGGATGCGCCGTTACGGCACCTGGCGGCGGAAATCACCCGTGAAAAGATTTATCGCCAGCTGCATCAGGAGCTGCCGTATCAATCCACCGTCGAGACCGACAGCTGGACCGAGCGCAAGGACAAGTCCGTTCGCATCGAGCAGACGATCTTTGTCGAGCGCGAGAGCCAGCGCAAAATCGTGCTCGGCAAGGGCGGCGCCACCATCAAGTCGATCGGCGCGGATTCGCGCAAGGAGATCGCGGAGATCGTCGGCGTCCCCGTGCACCTGTTCCTGTTCGTCAAGGTGCGCGAGAACTGGGGCGACGACCCCGACCGCTACAGGGAAATGGGTCTGGATTTCCCAAGAGAATAGTTCTGGAATGATCCGGGAATGAACCAGCAAAAGAAAGAACAACCGGCGTCCCGATGAACGTACCCAGGAACGTGCTGTGGTTTGAGGTTCTGCTGTACCTGTCGCTGACGCTGGATGCGTTGTCGGTGGCTTTCCAGGACCGCACGCCGACGCCTGCCATGACCGAGCAGATGATCAATGTGGCGACCGTGATGGCGGCCGGCCTGATTTTGCTGCTGGTTTATTTCGTCTGGCTCGCTGCCAAGCACCGCAAGAACTGGCCGCGCTGGGCGCTCGCGGCGGCGTTGGTGCTGTCGGTGATCTCGCTGATCCAGGTGATCGGCGAGGCCGGCGTGCAGCTCGACAGCGGCATCGAGGTGATCTCCTGCGCGCTGACCGCGGCGGGGCTGTACTTTTCGTTCACGGGCGACGCCGTGGGCTGGTTCAACGCATGACGATGGCGGATTACGCCTTCGGCTAATCCGCCCTACGTGATACATTTTACCCCATGGAATGGACCGACGAAGGCATCGTGCTCGGGGTGCGCAGGCATGGCGAATCTTCGGCCATTGTCGAGCTTTTGACACGCAGCCACGGCCGCCATCTCGGCCTGGTGCGCGGCGGCGCCGGCAAGCGGATGCGGCCGTTGCTGCAACCCGGCAACAGCGTCACCACTGTGTGGCGGGCGCGGCTCGACGAACATCTCGGCACCTATGCGCTCGAAGGCACGCGGCTGCGGGCGGCGACCCTGCTGACGTCGGCGCATGCCACTTACGGCATCACCCATCTGGCGTCGCTGGTGCGGCTGTTGCCGGAGCGCGATCCGCACGAGGACATCTACGAGACGCTCGAGCGCACGCTGGACGATTTCGACGACGTCGGCGAGGCCGCGGTGCATCTGGTCCGGTTCGAACTGGCGATGCTGGCCGAACTCGGCTTCGGTCTCGATCTGGAAAACTGCGCCGCCACCGGCACCACGTCTGAGCTGATCTACGTGTCGCCGAAATCCGGCGGCGCCGTGTCGCGGGGCGCCGGCGAACCGTACCGCGACCGGCTGCTGCGGCTGCCGCCATTTTTGCGCGAGGGCGAGGCCGGTTCGAACGGCTGGTCCGACCAGGACCTGCAGGACGGCTTTCGCCTGACCGGGATGTTTCTGCTCCGCCACGTGCTGGAGCCGCGCGGGCAGGGCCATTCGGATGCCCGGGACGGGTTCATCAACGCCGTGGCCCGGCACCGGTTGCGTGGTGCGCTTCCATAAATCGCCTTGTAGGGCCGACCTAAATTAGTTCGCTTTGAAGAACGGCGCTAGATCGCTGTTTGGAACGGCGGGGCAGGAATGCTGACCGCGCGAAAGTGTCGGAATCGGATCAACCGGGTTTGGATACCAGGCGATGACTCGGAGATGGCCTTGCGGTTGATTGTCGGTTCGCCCGTGCCTGCCGGGAATCCCGGGTTCAACTGGCCCCGCAAGAGAGCCGATCAACCAGCCGGTGCGTCCAAGAGGATAGAACAATGCCAGCCGATGCACGTTGATGTGGTATCCAAAAGAAACGCTGCTGCCGAGATCGACAGCTTGCGAGAACGGATTGTTCGGCTCCGTGTAGAGGAAATCAGCGCCGATGCCCCGGAACATCGCGTGCATCTTTGCGATTTTCTCGTAGGCGGAATCGTTTTGTTCCGACATTTCTTGGAATTGTGCATTCAGCAATCGCTCTAGGGTATTGCCCGACCAGACGAAAGGTGGCCATTGCTTCATTTGGTACCATTCGGCGTCTGCAAGCAGCTGCCTGTATCGTTGGTTCGATACGGGGCCAAACGAGCACTGGTCCTGCTCAGAATGGAAATCCAGTATGGTGACGATGTACCCGGCCAACGTAGCGAAAAGAATAAAGCTCAAGATTTTCGCGGTAAAGGACAAGGCCACCCCCGTTCGATCAGGGTTCGCATTCTACTGGAAATAGCGAATCAAGGCGGAACTACCCGCTTTTATGGTCAAAAATCTGCTTTCCCGTGAACAGTTTAAGCTAGGATTCGGCGCCACCCGATTCGCGTCTTGCCCGATTCACCGCAAAAGTTTAACGCCTCCCCATGGGAAAACGACAGCTACCACCGGAAGAGCCGGCGGAAATCCACGAGGTCATGCTGCGCGATGCGCTCGAAGAGCGCTATCTCGCTTATGCGCTCTCGACCATCATGCATCGCGCCTTGCCGGACGCCCGCGACGGGCTGAAGCCGGTGCACCGGCGCATTCTCTATGGCATGCGCCTGCTGCGGCTCGACCCCGGCACGCCGTTCAAGAAGTCCGCCAAGATCGTCGGCGACGTGATGGGCTCGTTCCATCCGCATGGCGACCAGGCGATCTACGACGCCATGGTGCGTCTCGCCCAGGATTTCGCCTCGCGCTATCCGCTGGTCGACGGCCAGGGCAATTTCGGCAATATCGACGGCGATAATCCCGCCGCCTACCGTTACACCGAAGCGCGCATGACCGACGTCGCGCGGCTGCTGATGGAAGGCATCGACGAGGACGGTGTCGAATTCCGTCCCAACTACGACGGCCAGTCGAAAGAGCCGGTGGTTCTGCCCGGCGGCTTTCCGAACCTGCTCGCCAACGGCTCGCAGGGCATCGCGGTCGGCATGGCGACCTCGATCCCGCCGCACAACGTCGCCGAGCTCTGCGAGGCGTCACTGCACCTGATCGACAAGCCCGAGGCGAAGTCGAAGGCGCTGTTGAAATGGGTCAAGGGCCCGGACTTCCCGACCGGCGGCATCATCGTCGACTCGAAGGAGTCGATCGCTGAAGCCTACATCACCGGGCGCGGCTCGTTCCGCACCCGCGCCAAGTGGACCCAGGAAGAGGGCGCGCGAGGCACCTGGATCGTGGTCATTACCGAGATCCCGTGGCTGGTGCAGAAGTCGCGGCTGGTCGAGAAGATCGCCGAACTGCTCAACGAGAAGAAGCTGCCGCTGGTCGATACCGTCCGCGACGAGTCCGCCGAAGACATCCGCCTCGTCATCGAGCCGAAATCCCGCGCGGTCGATCCGGCGCTGATGATGGAATCGCTGTTCCGGCTCACCGAGCTCGAAAGCAAGATTTCGCTGAACCTCAACGTGCTGGTGAAGGGCCGGATTCCCAAGGTGCTCGGCTTGGCCGAATGCCTGCGCGAATGGCTCGACCATCTGCGCGACGTGCTGCTGCGCCGCTCCAACTACCGCAAGACCCAGATCGAGAACCGGCTGGAAGTGCTCGGCGGCTACCTGATCGCCTATCTGAACATCGACAAGGTGATCAAGATCATCCGCACCGAGGACGAGCCGAAGCCGGCGCTGATCAAGGCGTTCAAGCT
>JAIEPP010000575.1 GCA_019748335.1 Xanthobacteraceae bacterium | reverse complement strand
TGACTTGGACGTGATCAAGATCAAACCGGAGACCTGCCTAGTTGTTTACACTCTTTGTTAAAGAAATAATCATCTAGTCCCGCTAGCGTTTTATGTAGTTAGAACCGTTTTTGATTGAATGTCAGATCATCTGAGCATCACGCCACAAACCATGCTTTCGAGGCTTATCCAGAAGTCTCAGAGCATCTCCGTGCCGTTTTCGTCGTCACCCACCTTCGACGCACGCACCTTCAAGATGCTGGTCGCATCTCTTTACGCGTCGCCCGGCTCTCTCATCCCCGGCGTGGTCGCCGGCATCGTCAACGCGATACTCTGCTGGCTCGCGACGGAGCAGAACGTCTTCCTCTACATGGCCATCGTCATCGTGTGCATTCTTTGCATGCGCGTCTGCACGATCGTCAAATACAAGTCGGAAGATCACACCGACGACACGTTCGAGCAGACGGCGGCCTGGTGCCGCGAATACATGATCGGCGGCACGGCGTTCAGCTTCAGCGTCGGGATGACGGCGCTGCTGACACTGCTCGACAGTCAGAGTCTCCCGGCCCACATCTCGTCCGTCACGGTGGTGATCGCGCTCTCGTCGGGCTATGTCGCGCGCAACTCGGCGCGCCCCTACGGTGTCGCCCTGCAACTGCTGACCTTCTGCGTGCCGATGGCCTACGGGCTCTTCTCGGTGCCGGACACGTATTACAATCTTCTAGGCTGGTTCACGCTGCTGTTCCTGTTCACCAACATCATGGTGATCGGGTCGATCTACCGGAACCATCTCCTCCTCATCAACGAGACGAAGAAATCGGAGTCGCTCGCCGACCATCTGCATGAAGTGAACGTGATGCTGACCGCCGCCATGGACAACATGCATCATGGACTTGCGATGTTCACCGACGATTTGCGGCTCGCGACCGTCAATGCGCGGCATCACCAGCTTTTTCCCAACGTCAACGCCTCGCTCGGAACGCCCGTCTCCAAACTGGTGATGGACATGGTTTCACTGAAGCTGCTCGATCGCAGCAAGGCCGAATTGATGCCCGCCTGCCTCAAGGAGGCGCTCGGCACCCAGGCAACCGCCAGCCGCGAGATTCTGACCAAGAGCGGGCAGACCTACCTCATCCATGCGCAACCGGTCCCCTCAGGCGGCGTGGTGATGGTGACGGAGGACATCACCGCGAGCAAGGCCGCCAAGGCGGAGATCGAACGGCTCGCGCATTACGACGATCTCACCGGCGTGCCGAACCGCTTTCATTTCAACAAGGCGCTGTCTCGGCTTTGCCTTGCGGTTCAGAACGGCAAGAATCCCGGCTTCAGCGTCGTCTACATGGACCTAGACGGCTTCAAGCAGATCAACGACAGCCTCGGCCACGATGTCGGCGACGAGTTGCTGAACCGTGTCGCGCACCGCCTCATCCTCATCGCGGAAAAGGATGATTTCGTTGCCCGGCTGGGCGGAGACGAATTCGTCTATATCCACCACAAGCCGGATGCGGCGTCGGCCAACCTGATCGCGGAGAAGATCTGGCAGGCCGTCACCAATCCGCTCTATGTGCGGGACAAGCTGCTCAATGTCGGCGTCAGCATGGGCATCGCCACCGCGCCGGAGCATGGCTCGTCCCCGAAGGACCTGCTGCGCCATGCTGACATGGCGCTCTATTTCGCCAAGGCGAAGGGCCGCAACACCTGGGTTCTGTTCAACGCCGAGGTCGCCCGCGAAAAGGAAGACCGAATCGAGCTCGAGGGCGATTTGCGCCAGGCGCTCGCCGCCAACAAGCTGGAGATGTTCTACCAGCCGATCATCGACATGGAGACCACGGTCATCGCCAGCCGCGAGGCGTTGATGCGCTGGTATCACCCGACGCGCGGCTTCGTGCAGCCGAGCGTCTTCATCCAGATCGCCGAGGAATCAGGTCTGATCGACGAGCTCGGCGCGTTCGCGCTCAATCAGGCCTGTTCGCATGCCGTCAACTGGCCGACCAACGAAACGGTCGCGGTCAACGTCTCGTCGGCGCAATTCCGCAATGCTCCGAAACTGCTGCAGTGCGTGCGCGATGCGCTCGGCCGTTCCGGCTTGCCGGCCAACAGGCTGGAGATCGAGATCACCGAATCGCTGCTGATCGAAAATCAGACAGGCACGCTCGAAGTGATCAGGGAGCTGCGCGGTATGGGGATCCGCATCTCGCTCGACGATTTCGGCACCGGCTATTCCTCGCTCTCCTACCTCAACCAATACCCCTTCTCGAAGGTGAAGATCGACCGCAGCTTCATCAACGACATTCACAGCGACAAGAAATCGCGTTCGATCGTGCAGGCGATCGTCCACATGGCTCATTCGCTCAACATGATCGTGGTCGTCGAGGGCGTCGAGACCGAGGAGCAGTTCCAGTTCCTGCTGCGCATCGGCGCAGACCTCGCGCAGGGATGGCTGTTCGGGCGCCCTGCCCCCAACAAGACGGTGCCGCTGCTGACGAAGCCGACGCCGGACATTCGCTGGGCGAAGAAAAAAGTCTCGTAGCGGCTCGCCGCCCATTCTGACAAAACGTCGCACCGCGACGGGTCCAGCCTTTGGCTTGGTGACACAAACGCTATTTTTCAACGGGTTGGCGATGCTGCAAACGTTAACCAAAGATTAACAAACGACTTTAACAAATCCTTACCGAGGCTCATCATCGATGCAGCTTCAAGAGGAATTCGTTATGCTCGCACAACCGCCCGGGGACCAGCTTACATCGCGCGCAGGATACGAAACCGTCGATCGCATCATGCGTAAGGCCGGACCGACCGCGCAGCTCTCGCTCGAGTTCGACCCGGAGCGCTCGCTGCTCTGGATGACGATCAGGCCCGAGCCGAAACCTATCTTCACCTACGGTCTCCTCGACAGCATCAGCAAGATTCAGAACGCGATCATCGCGCTCTGGGGCGCGAACCAGGCGCAATGCCCGATCCGCTTCATGGCCTACCGCAGCACCGGCCCGGTCTTCACGCTTGGCGGCGATCTCGAGTTCTATCTCGACTGCCTGGCGAGAGGCGACCTCGGCGGACTGAAGGATTACGCGCGGCTGTCAGCGGAGGGCGTGATCAACAACATGACCGGTCTGCGCGGCCTCGTCGTCACGCTCGCCACGGTACACGGCAAGGGGCTCGGCGGCGGGATCGATGCGTCCCGCTCCTGCAACATCATGATCGCCGAGGAACAGGCGACGCTCGGCTATCCGGAGATCGCCTTCAATCACTTTCCCATCCTTGCGGCGCCGATCCTCAGCCGGCGCATCGGCGGGTTCAAGGCGCAGAAGCTGTTGATGGAAGGCGAGGAATTTTCCGCCCAGGGTTTCTACGATCAGGGACTGCTCGACGCCGTGGTGCCGAACGGCACGGGCGAGGATTGGGTGCGCCGATACGCCAAATCCAATCTCGGCACCCATTCGGCGCGGGTGACGCTGTTCAACGACTTCCTGAAGCGTGGCGGCGACGCCATCGAGGAGGTGAAAGCAGCCGGCGAACTTTGGGCAAACTACATGTTCGGCATGAAGCCGACCGACATCTCGAAACTGCAGCGGATCGCCCAGATGCAGGACCGCATGTTGATGCGCCTCTATCGCGAAACGTCGGATGCTGGCGAGATGCGCAAGGTCTCCTGAAGTCGATCGGCAAAACCCTTGTCGCGACTGGCGCGGGCTGTCAGACTGCAGCGGAACGGTGCGCAGTCGCCGATGCGGGGGAAATTATCATGATCGATCCGACCGGCGCGGCGCGAGGCGAGGCACGGCATTTCATTCGGCGCTTGGGTCGCTTCGGCTCGGCCGCCCTCCTCGCCGTCAGCGTCACTCTTTCCTCCAGCCTCCTCCACGCGGCAGAAATCAGGGTCATGAATTCAGGCGGTTTCTCAGCCGCTTACAAGGCTCTGCTCGCAGACTTCGAGAAGAGCACTGGCCATACCTTGAAAACGGCCTGGGGGCCGTCGATGGGAACGACGGAGAACGCCATTCCCGTCCGCCTCGCCCGCGGCGAAAAGGCCGACGTGCTCATCATGGTGGGATCTGCGCTCGATGAGATGGCGCGGCGCGGCGCAGTCGTCGACGGCTCGAAAACGAAGCTCGCCAATTCTCCGATCGGCATGGCGGTGAAGGCCGGAGCGCCCAGGCCCGACATCAGCACGGTGGAAGCGTTCAAACATGCGCTTCTTGCGGCGAAGACGATCGCCTATTCGGACAGTGCGAGCGGCGTTTATATCGAGAAGGAGATGCTGCCGAAACTCGGCATCGCGGATGCGATGAAGGGCAAGGCGCGCATGATTCCCGCAACGCCTGTCGCCGAGATCGTGGCGCAGGGCGAGGCGGAACTCGGCTTTCAGCAGGTCAGCGAGCTGTTGCCCGTGCACGGTATCGATTATGTGGGGCTGATTCCGCCTGAAGTGCAGAAGATCACGACGTTTTCCGCCGGCATCACCACGAACGCCGCGGAGCCCGAAGCCGCCCGCGCCCTGATCCGGTATCTTTCATCGGCGACGGCGGCCGATACGATCCGAAAGACCGGGCTGGAGCCGCTTTCCGCCACGCAATGACGGCAGACATGGGAGCGCTTGGCCTGATAGGCCGACCAACGCACATCTCGGTTGTTCTTTTCAGGATGCTTATGTTTGCACCCCGCAAAAAGCATCGCATCCGCACGTCCCAAATTCTAGCATAATGGTGTCAGCGATCCTGCTGGCGGAGACCGATCCACTGCTCACCATGGCACATCAACGCACAGACCGTTCGGGTCAAGCCGCATTTGCGAGACTATTTAACCCCGCTCATGAAGCAACCTCGACCGCGCCGGTCTTCACGATCTCCAGGCTCGGCGGCAAATGGTGGGTGTTCTACCGTTCGGACGGCCGCAGCGGCGGTATTTTCGACAGCAAGGACGGTGCGTTGCTGCAAGCGCGCCTCGATTCCCGAACAATTCAGATCGCCATCGTCGAGATCATCGACCCGAACGAGGCCCCGAGCCGCACTGTCTATGTGAGGGGCGCGGTCGCCGGAGCGACGGACGAACCGTTGCTCAAGCTCGTCAGCTAGCGCACCATGTCTCGATTTGCCTCATTTGCCCTGATGGAATAGTCGAGACCAAACTCGCGGCGCGAACGTTAATGCTGTAATCCTTCTGGCATCGCGATCGCCGATCCATCCAGCGCAAGGTGCATTCATGAATTCCTCTTCCAATCCCGACGTCTTGCTGTTCATCGACAATACCTGGCGTCCTGCTCGCGGCAGCGAGACGCTCTCGGTGATCAACCCCGCCACCGAAGAAGAAATCTGCACGGTCGCCAAGGCGACGATCGCCGACCTCGACGAAGCGCTGGCCGCGGCCCAGAAGGGCTTCGAGGTCTGGAAGCGCACATCGGCCTTCGATCGCTACAAGCTGATCCGCAAGGCAGCCGACATTCTGCGCAGCCGCGCCGACGAGATCGCCGCCATCATGACCCGCGAACAGGGCAAGCCACTGGCCGAGGCGAAGATCGAAACGCTCGCCGCGGCAGACACCGCCGACTGGATGGCCGAAGAAGGCCGCCGCACCTATGGCCGCATCGTCCCGGCCCGGGCGGAAGGCATTTATCAGCTCGTCGTCAAGGAGCCGGTCGGCCCGGTCGCAGCCTTCACGCCCTGGAATTTTCCCATCAACCAGATCGTGCGCAAGCTCTGCGCGGCGCTCGCTTCCGGCTGCTCGATCATCATCAAGGCGCCGGAGGAGACGCCCGGCTCGCCGGCAGAACTGATCCGCGCTTTCGCCGATGCCGGCATTCCCGCAGGCGTCATCGGCCTGGTCTACGGCGTGCCGCACGAGATCTCGGAGTATCTCGTCCCTCATCCGGTCATCCGCAAGATGACGTTCACCGGCTCCACGCCGGTCGGCAAGCAGCTTGCCGCGCTTGCCGGGCTCCACATGAAGAAGGCGACGATGGAGCTCGGCGGCCATGCTCCGGCTTTCGTGTTCAAGGACGCCGATATCGGCGTCGCGAGCAAGATGCTGGCCGCCGCCAAGTTCCGCAATGCCGGCCAGGTCTGCGTCTCGCCGACGCGCTTTCTTGTACAGAAGGACGTCTTCGAGGATTTCGTCGGTGAATTCGTCGGACATGCCAAGGCGATCAAGGTGGGGAATGGTCTCGACAGCGGCGTGACGATGGGGCCCCTCGCCAATGAGCGCCGCATTCCGGCTCTGCAGTCGCTGATCAACGACGCGACGCAGAAAGGCGCGCGGATCGAAACCGGCGGCAACCGGATCGGCAATATCGGATATTTCTTCGAGCCCACGGTCATGACCGGCTTGTCGCGCGAGATGCGTCTGATGAACGAGGAGCCGTTCGGCCCGATCGCGCTCATGGTTCCCTTCGACGATTTCGACGATGCGATGGAGGAGGCCAACCGCCTGCCCTTCGGCCTTGCCTCCTACGCCTTCACCAAATCGGCGAAGACGGCGCAGGCGCTGGGCGCAGGCATCGAAAGCGGCATGATGACGATCAACCATCTTGGCCTCGGCCTGCCCGAGGTGCCGTTCGGCGGCATGAAGGATTCCGGCTACGGATCGGAGGGCGGCACGGAGGCGATCGAAGCGTATCTCAATACGAAGCTCGTCTCGCAAGCCGGGCTCTGACGCGCGGCATTAACCACGTCATCAATCAATCGTGCAACAAAGCGCCGGGAACGGCGGAAAATCGGCTGTTTTCCGCCGAAACCCATGGGGCAGCATTGATTTTTGCCGGTAAACATTGTTGATTAACGCTTCATTAACATCGGGACTTAGCGTTCGCGATCGATTGGAGCGTTCTTGTCATGGCAGTTGCGTCCTATCGGCGGAAATCGTCTGCGTCTTCGCCGGACGGCACGGTCGATCTTCCGCCGGGCATCATTTTCGGCGGCCCGAAGGTCTACTGGAAAAACGCTGAATCCTACGTGCTTCTTGCCCTGTTTCTCGGCGGCTCGCTGGGCGGGGTGATCTGGGCCGCCGTGTACGGCATCAGCGCGATCGAGCTGTGGTGCTTTGCCATCGGCTTCTGCGTGACGACGATCGGCATCGGCGTCGGCGTCCATCGCTACCTCGTCCACCGCGCCTTCCAGTGCGGCAAGGTCATGAAGGCCATTCTATGCATCAGCGGGCAGCTTGCCTGCCAGGGCTCGCTGCTGAAGTGGGTCGGGAACCATCGGCGTCATC
>JAIEPP010000533.1 GCA_019748335.1 Xanthobacteraceae bacterium | reverse complement strand
TGAACCAGATGGAGCCGCAGGAGTTCATGGGCAATCTGGTGCTGCTGATCGTAGGCGGCAACGACACCACCCGCAATTCGATGACCGGCGGGCTGATGGCGCTGGTCGAAAACCCCGAACAGCTCGAGCTGCTGCGCGCGCGGCACGAACTGGTGCCGAGCCTCGTCTCCGAAATCATCCGATATCACACCCCGGTGCTGCACATGCGCCGCACGGCGCGCGCCGACGTCGAACTTGCCGGCCGCCGCATCGTCAAAGGCGACAAGGTGGTGATGTGGTACATCTCCGGCAATCGCGACGAGAGCAAGATCGAGCGCGCGGACGAATTCATCATCGATCGCGTCAAGCCGCGCCAGCACCTCGCCTTCGGCGCCGGCATCCACCGCTGCGTCGGCGACCGCCTCGCCGAACAGCAAATCCGCATCCTCTGGGAAGAAGTTCTGAACCGCGACCTCCGCTTCGAAATCATGGGCCCGCCGCAGCGGCTGTACTCGAATTTCATCCGCGGGATAAGGTCATTGCCGGTGAGGATCGTGAATTGAGCAGTTTGCCATTCCGGGTCCGATGCTTCGCATCGCCCCGGAACGACGGAAGTAAGGAAATGGAATGAAGCACGAACCTGTTGACGTCCTGATCATTGGTGCCGGCGCCTCCGGCGCGGCGGTGGCGTGGAGTCTGGCCGATACCAAGATGCACATCCTCTGCCTCGACCAGGGCGGCTGGATGAACCCGTCGGAATACCCGAGCACGGGGCGCGACTGGGAGGCCAAGTTCTACGGCGAGTGGTCGACCAGCCCGAACATCCGCGCCCGGCCCGAGGACTATCCGATCAACGACGACAACTCGCCGATCAAGGTCGTCAACTTCAACGCTGTCGGCGGTTCGACCGTCATGTACACCGCGCACTGGCCGCGGTTGCACCCTTCCGATTTCAAGGTGAGGACGCTCGACGGCGTCGCCGATGACTGGCCGATCGATTACGACGCGCTCACCCCGTTCTTCGAGGAGAACGACCGGATGATGGGCGTGTCGGGGCTGTCGGGCGATCCGCGTTCACCGTTGACGCACCCACCGATGCCGCCGCAGCCGCTCGGGTTGTCCGGGCCGGTCATCGGCAAGGCCATGAACAAGCTCGGCTGGCACTGGTGGCCATCTGATACGACGGTCGCGACGATGGACTACGAGGGCAGGGCGCGTTGCATCAATCTCGGTCACTGCACGCCGGCCTGCGCGCAAGGCGCAAAAGCCTCGACCGACATCACGTATTGGCCGCACGCCATCCGCGCCGGCGTCGAGGTCAGGACGCATTGCCGCGTGCGCGAGATCCTGACCAACGAGGACGGGATGGCGTCGGGCGTCGTCTACTACGACAAGGACGGCGTCGAGCAGTTCCAACCGGCTGAGGTCGTCATCATCGCCTGCAATGGCGTCGGTACACCCCGGCTGCTGCTGAACTCGAAGTCCGCGCGTTTTCCGGACGGGCTTGCCAATTCCTCCGGCCTGGTCGGCAAGAACCTGATGTTTCATCCCTATGCGCAGATCTACGGTTTCGTGAAAGAGCCCACCGACAGCAACCGCGCGCCGCCGACCTGCCTGTGGAGTAAGGAGTTCTACGACACCGATCTGTCGCGCGGCTTCGTCCGCGGCTACGGCATCCAGTTCGGCCGCGGCGCAGGACCCGTGTTCGAAGCCGTCGCAAGCGAGCAGAAGGGCATCCTGCCATGGGGTGCGGATCATCACCGCGTCTTTCGCAAGCTCAATGGCCACCGCATCGGTGTTTCAGCCATCTGCGAGGATCTGCCCGAGGAGCACAACCGCGTCACGCTCGATCCCGTGCTGAAAGATGGCCACGGCATTCCGGCGCCGAAGATCGACTACACGATCAGCGAGAACAGCCGGAAGATGATGGAGCATGGACTGGCGCGCGGCCGCGAAATTCTCGAAGCCGCTGGTGCTACCGACATCTGCATCAACAACCCGATCCCGTGGGGCGGCTGGCATCTGCTTGGCACCGCGCGCATGGGCACCGATCCCGCCCGCTCCGTCGTCAACGAATGGGGCCGTTCGCACGATGTCAAGAACCTGTTCATCGTCGACGGCAGCGTGTTTGTCACCTCTGGTGGAGTCAACCCGACCTCCACCATCCAGGCCGTCGCGCTCTACATTGCCGACCAGATGAAGCAGCGCCTCGCCAACTTGTTCGATTGAGGAAATGATGTCCGAACCAACTCTGAGCCAGCGCCAGCGCGACGATCTCCGCACCGTTGCCGCCATGATCGTTCCCGCGAGTGACGAGTACAAGGTGCCCGGCGCCGACGACCCCGCGATCCAAGCCGACATGCTGGCCACACTCGGCCGCGACGCCGCGCTGGTGCGGCAGGCGCTCGATCATATCGCGCGTCTGGCGAGCAAGCCGCTGGCCGATCTTGCTTCGGCGCGGCGTGATGAAGTCGCCCACGAGTTCCGTGCTACTGGCGGCGGCGCTGCCGCGACACTCGTCCGCGTCGTGCTGCAATGCTACTACCGCGACGATCGGGTGCTGCGCTCGCTCGGACTGGAGCTCCGCGCGCCGTTCCCGCAAGGCTATGTGCTGGAGCAGGGCGACTGGTCGCTGCTCGATCCCGTCAAGGCCCGGTCGCGAAATCTGCGGCGGGCGCAATAGCGGTCAGGGCAGCGTTGCGTCCACAGCAGAGGCACTTGCGGGAGCGAATTCCGGCCACCATCTGAGGTGACCGAAGGAATACGCCATGCTGGATTTCACCTCAGATACCGCAGAAGACCTGCAGTCATCGGGTTTGCCGGAACATACCCCCGTCAACGACCAGGCTTTGCTGGACGCCTATTCCAATGCCGTGATCGGCGTCACCGAACGCGTCGGACCAGCCGTGGTCCGGGTCGAGACCGGGCCGAAAGTACCCAATGGCCGCGAGCGCGGTGGGCTCGGCTCCGGTATCGTGATCTCGCCGGACGGGCTGGTGCTGACCAACAGCCATGTCGTCGGTGCGTCCAAGGAAATCCGCCTGCGCGACACCGAGGGTTTTGTCACCGACGCCCACGTGCTCGGCGTCGATCCCGACACCGACCTCGCGCTGCTGCGGGCCGATGGCGCGCGCGATCTGCCCTATGCTTCGCTCGGCAATTCCAAGAGCCTGCGGCGTGGCCAGTTGGTGGTCGCGATCGGCAATCCCCTTGGATTCGAATCGACGGTGACAGCCGGCGTGGTTTCGGCGCTCGGGCGCTCGATCCGCTCGATGAGCGGGCGGACCATTGAGGATGTGATCCAGACCGATGCCGCGCTCAATCCCGGCAATTCGGGCGGACCGCTGGTGTCGTCATCCTCGGAGGTGATCGGCATCAACACCGCCATCATCAACGGCGCCCAGGGCATCTGCTTCGCGGTTGCCAGCAACACCGCGCAATTCGTGCTGTCGGAGATCATCCGGCACGGCTATGTCCGCCGCGCCTATATCGGTGTCTCCGGCCAGACCGCGCCGATCCCGCGGCGCCATGCGGTGGTCGCCGGCGTCGACAATGTGATGGGTGCGCTGCTGGCACAGATCGAGCCGGACAGTCCGGCGGCCAAGGCGGGCCTGTTGCCCGGTGACGTCGTGATCAAACTCGACGGCGTCGAGATCAACGGCGTTGATGATTTGATCCGCGCGCTCGACCGCGACCGCATTGATCGCAAGCTTGACATGGACGTGCTGCGCATGGGCCGCCTGCGCGCGATCGATATTCACCCGATCGAGCGCAAGAAGGCAGAGCGGCAGTAAAAGTCTCATCCCTCATGGTGAGGAGCCGCGCAGCGGCGTCTCGAACCATGAGAGCCCGTATGTGGCCATCCTTCGAGACGCAGGCTTCGCCTGCTCCTCAGGATGAGGAGCTACGACCGCAACGCCACCAGCAATTCGTCCGGCGCCTCGCACATCATCATGTGGCCGGCGCCGGGCAGCACCACGGTGCGCGCGTTCGGCGTCGCCGCGGCCAACGTCTTGCCGGCCTTGGCGGGAGTCATCATGTCGCGTTCGCCGAGAATGAACGTCGCGGGCACCTTGACCTGCGCGGCGGCGGCGAGTGCGCCTTGATAGGAATTGCAGGCGTTGAGATCGTTGTAGAGCACGCCGGGGCGCGACTGCTGCAGCACCCGTTGCGCGCCCTGATGCATCCATAGTCCCGGCGCGAGGCTGCCGCCGAGTTCGGCCTTGAAGCCGAGGCCCCAGATCGAGACCATGTCGAACGCGTCGGGATTGTTGGCCTCGGCGGCTTTCAGCAGATCCGGGCCGACAGTCATGGTGGCGGCGGTGCCGATCAGGCTCAGGCCGGAGACCTTGTCCGGATGCCGGGCCGAGGTCTCGATTGCGATCAGCGAGCCCATGGAATGGCCGATCAATTTCGCCTTCGGCGCGCCGGCGGCGTCGAGCAGGGCCGCCGTCCAGTCGGCCATGTCGGCGATGGTCGAAAGTGCCGGGCCGGCCGAACGTCCGTGGCCGGGCAGATCCGGCGCCAGCACCGAATAACCGTGATGGGCGAACCATCGGCTGTGCAGCGCCCAGGTCGAATGGTCGAAACCGGCGCCGTGCAGCATCACGACCGCGGGCAACGCCGGATCGAACGGGCGACCGCCGGTGGCAACGAACGTGTCAATTCCATTGACGGAAAGCTGCATGGCTCACACCTTCTGCGACGCGCGGAGCGCCTGGCCGAGATCGTCGATGATGTCGGAGACGGTCTCGATGCCGACCGACAGTCGCACCAGCTCCTCGCCGATGCCGGCGGCCTTCAGCTGGGCAGCGTCCATCTGCTGATGGGTGGTGCTGGCGGGATGGATCACCAGCGTCTTGGCGTCGCCGACATTGGCGAGATGGCTGATCATCCGCAGTGTCTCGATGAATTTTTTGCCCGCCGGTCGTCCGCCCTTGATGCCGAACGAAACGATCGATCCGGCGCCGCGCGGCAGCAGCGTCTTGGCGAGTTCATGGTCGGGATGGCTTTCAAGTGCGGGATGCAGCACCCACTCGACCGCCTTGTTGGCGGTCAGCGCTTCAAGCACCGCCAGCGTGTTGGTCATATGCCGTTCCATCCGCACGCCCAGCGTCTCGACGCCCTGCAACAGCTGGAACGCATTGGTCGGCGACAGGCACGCCCCGAAATCGCGCAGGCCTTCGGTACGGGCGCGCATGATGAAGGCGGCCTGGCCGAACTGCTCGTCGAAGACGATGCCGTGATAGCCGGCATAGGGCTCGGTCAGCACGGGAAATTTGCCGCTGGCGTGCCAGTCGAACCGGCCGCCGTCGACGATGACGCCGCCGATCGCGATGCCGTGGCCGCCGATCCATTTGGTCGCCGAGTTCATCACGATGTCGGCGCCGAGCTCGATCGGGCGGCTCAGGAACGGCGTCGCGAAGGTGTTGTCGATCAGCAGCGGAATTTTGGCATCATGAGCGATCTGCGCCACCGCGGGAATATCCAGCACTTCCAGCCCGGGATTGCCGATGGTCTCGCCGATCAGCAGCCGCGTATTCGGCTTGATCGCGGCGCGGAATTCGTCGAGGGCGCGCGGCTTGACGAAGGTGGTGGTGATTCCGAAGCGCGGCAGCGTGTGCGCCAGCAGGTTGATGGTGCCGCCATAAAGCGAGGACGAGGCGACGATGTGGTCGCCGGCATTGAGCAGCGTCGCAATCGCCAGATGAAGTGCTGCCATGCCGCTTGCGGTGCAGGCCGCGCCGACGCCGGCTTCCAGCGCGGCGAGCCGCTCTTCGAGCACTGATGTCGTCGGGTTGGAAATGCGGGTGTAGATGTGCCCGGCGCGTTCGAGGTTGAACAGTGCCGCGGCGTGATCGGAATCCTGAAACACATAGGATGTGGTCTGGTAGATCGGAACCGCACGGGCGCCGGTTACGGGATCAGGCCGCTGGCCGGCGTGCAGGCTCAGCGTTTCGAAGGCAGGCGGCTTGGGTGCGGGCATGCGGGGCTCGTCAGGTCGATGGGTGGTCTGGGACTAGAGTGTGCCGGTTCAGACGTGCACGGCAGCGCGGACCCGGCCGGCATTGCCGAACACGCGTAAGTATCGTTCGACCTCGGACGGCGAGCCGGTGGCCTTCTCGGGATTGTCCGACAGCTTGACCGCCGGCCGGCCGTCGACCGACGTCACCTTGCAGACCAGCGAGATCGGATCGAGATCGGCCGAACCGTCGGGCGCGCAGCCGACAAAATCATTGGTGAGGTTGGTGCCCCAGCCGAAGGAGATGCGGACGCGGCCGGCAAAATGCTTGTAGGTCTCCTCGATCGAGCCGACATCCATGCCGTCGGAAAACACCAAAAGCTTCTCGCGGGGATCGCGGCCCTTCTGCTTCCACCACTTGATGATCTCTTCGCCGGCCGTGATCGGCGGCGCGCTGTCGGGACGAAAGCCGGTCCAGTCGGCGACCCAGTCGGGCGCGTCGCGCAGGAACGGTTTGGTACCGAAGGCGTCGGGCAGCGCGATCAAAAGATTGCCGCCATAGGTGTGGCGCCACTGATCGAGGATGCGATAGGGCGCCCAGCGCAACTCGGTGTCGTCGTTGGCCAAAGCCGCTGCGACCATCGGCAATTCATGCGCGTTGGTGCCGATCGCCTCGAGATCGTTGTCCATCGCCAGCAGCACGTTGGAGGTGCCGGTGAAGGAGGAGCCGAGCCCCTCCTTGACCGCCTCGACGCACCAGCGCTGCCACAGGAATCCATGGCGGCGGCGGGTGCCGAAATCAGACAGCCGCAGGCCGTCGAGCTTGCGCAGCCGTTCGACCTTGGACCACAGCTTGGCTTTGGCGCGGGCATAGAGCACGTCGAGCACGAAGCGGCCTTGTCCCTTGGTCGAAGCCCGCGAACGCAATTCGTTCATGATCGCCAGCGCCGGGATCTCCCACATCGTGGTGTGGGTCCACGGCCCGTGGAAATGCAGTTCGTACTGGCCGTCGACCTTGCGCAGCTCGTATTCGGGCAGGCGGAAATTGGCGAGCCAGTTGATGAAGCCGGGCGAGAACATCTGGGTCTTGCCGTAGAACGTGTTACCGGCGAGCCAGATCAGCTCCTTCTTGGAAAAGCGGATGGTGCGGGCGTGGTCGAGCTGCGCGCGCAGCTCGCCTTCGTCGATCACCTCGGCGAGCCGTACATGCCTGCTGCGGTTGATGACCGA
>JAIEPP010000062.1 GCA_019748335.1 Xanthobacteraceae bacterium | reverse complement strand
ATGACCATGATGCGCAGCTTCTTCGTCAAGCCGCAGGCCGCGATCGCCATGACCTTCTCGGACGATCCGATGATGGGAATGACAACCGACCGCTTTACCGGCTCGGCCACCGCCAAGCTTGAGACGCGGTCGTTTTCCCTGCGCACAGCTTCGCTGCGCTAACGCGCAGCCTAAACTGCTTCCGTAAAGTTCGATATCGTCCTCGCATCGTGCGCCATTACGCATGCGCGGGAGAACCCACACACTCCGTCCTCATGGTGAGGAGCGCGCCAAGCGCGCGTCTCGAACCATGAAGTCGTGAAGTTCATCCTTCGAGACGCAGGCTTCGCCTGCTCCTCAGGATGAGGAGATCACAGCATCCCGAGCGCCTGCATATAAGTCTCGAGGATGGTTTCCTCTTCGGCGCGCTCGTTGGCGTCCTGCTTGCGCATCCGGATGATCGTACGCAGCGCCTTGGTGTCGAAGCCGTTGCCCTTGGCCTCGGCGTAGACGTCCTTGATGTCGTCGGAGATCGTCTTCTTTTCTTCTTCCAGACGCTCGATGCGCTCGATGATGGCCTTGAGCTGGTCTTTGGCGAATTTGGTTGCGGGTTCGTCCTGGACGGCGGCGGCGGTGGTGGCCATCGGGTACTCCTGATAGGAACTGATGTTGCGGCTGAAAGATCAAGCGCCGCACGCTTTCCCGCGCGGCGCTTTTGTCGGATTGACCCTCAGGATTGGGGGCGCCTGCGTCAAGGCAGCATCGCGCTCATCCACAGCGCGCCCACAGAAAGAAACTCGCTACCGCATCCCGGTCATGCCCTGGCTTGACGCAATTTTTGAGATCGACGAATTCTTAACGTGCGCGGGCCAATGCCAGGGCATCGGGACCTGCCGGGAAACGTAGCTGCCCCGATGCATCGTTGGCGGCCTGCCATACCGCCTCGGCCACGTCGGTCTCTTTCGTGACCATGGCTGGCTTGGCGAACGCAGCGAAGATCGGCGCTGCAAAAGTCGCGTACGCCTCGGGTATCAGGTCTTCGATCCGCAGGTCCGTATTTTGCGCAAACCGCGTTGTCGGAGCATAGCCGGGCTCAACCAGCTTAACGCCCACATCGAATGCCGCGAGTTCGAGGGCCAGCGATCCGGTGAACCCCTCGATCGCCATCTTGCTGGCAGTATAGGCTGCCGCGAATGGATGCGGCGCGAGCGTCACGCTGGAGGTCACGTTGACGATCACGCCCGATCTCCGGGAGCGGAGTTGGGGTATCACGGCCTGCGTCATGGCCATGACGCCGAACGTATTGGTCTCGAACACCTTGCGTACATGCAGCATGGGCGTTGCCTCGAAAGCGCCGACCACGCCGATGCCCGCATTATTGACCAGCACGTCGATCGGCCCGCTCGCCTCAATCGCCGCCGAGATGCTCCGGACGTCGGTGACATCAAGCGGCAGCACGCGGATACGCTCCGATGGGGGCAAGATGCCGTCGCTCGGGCTCCGCATGGTGGCAACCACATTCCAGCCTTGTGCGTGGAAGTGACGGGCGGTTTCGAGGCCATAGCCGGACGAACAGCCGGTGATCAGTACGGTTTTCATCGCGAGAGTCCTTTTTGTGCGTTGACGCGGCAGGAATAACCTCCATGATCAGGACTATCGTTGATCAAGAGTCCTTATTTCATCAGCAATAGTCCGGATTTGACTGACCCCCTCTCCCAAGTCATCGAGCTTCTCCGGCCTCGGACCGTGTTCTCGAAAGAGATCAGCGGCGCGGGACGCTGGGGCGTGCGCTATTCCGAGTTCGGACAGCCGGGCTTCTGTGCGGTGATCGGGGGCGGGTGCCGCCTTGCTGTTGATGGCGAGGATCCCGTCAATCTTGAGCAAGGCGACTTCGTGCTGCTGCCCGCGACGCCTGCCTTCACGATCTCCAGCTTCGAGCCCGCTACATCCAGGCGTATTGACCCCAAGGTGGCGCCGGCGCCGACGGAGGAGGTTCGTCACGGCCGGCCCGATGGCCCTCCCGACGTCCGACTGTTCGGAGGCTATTTTGTCTTCGCTTCTCCCGACGCGGCGCTGCTGGTGTCGCTCCTGCCGGCGATGGTTCACATACGTGGAGTCCCGCGGCTTTCGGTGCTGGTACGCCTCGTCGGCGAGGAGGCAAGCCACCAGAGCGTTGGCCGCGATCTCGTGCTGGCGCGTCTCGTCGAGGTGTTGCTGATCGAAGCGCTGCGCGCCACTCAGGAGAATGACACGCCACCAGGACTGCTGTGCGGGCTGGCCGATGCGCGCAGCGCGGTCGCGTTGCGCGAGATGCACGCAAATCCGGAGCACGCATGGACGGTCGCCGAGCTTGCCGGTGCGGCCGGAATGTCCCGATCGGCCTTCTTTGACCGGTTTACGCGCAAGGTTGGGCTGCGGCCCATGGAATATCTCCTCGCCTGGCGGATGGCCATTGCGAAGGACCTTCTAGGCAGGCAGCAGACCATGGCGCTTGACGAGGTCGCCAGGCGCGTCGGTTACGGCTCGGCAACCACATTCAGCGTGGCGTTCAGCCGATATGTGGGGCAGCCGCCCCGCCGCTACGCGCGCAGCGATCGGCGTGACGAAGGCACAGGTGCTCGCATTGGCGCAAACATCCAGCCAGTGTCGGCGTTCTGATCTGGGTCGATTGCCGCCACAATCAATGCCCGCTATGGGTCTTTTTCATCGCCTCGAGCTGTTCCGGCGTAGCGGTGCCCTGGAACTGGGTTTTCCAGGTCTCGTAGGGCATGCCGTAGATCGCCTCGCGGCTTTCGTCCTTGCTGACGGCCACGCCCATGGCATCGGCCTCTTCCTTCATCCAGTTCGACAGGCAGTTGCGGCAGAAGCCGGCCAGATTCATCAGGTCGATGTTCTGGACGTCGGTGCGGGAGCGCAGGTGCCCGACCAGGCGCCGGAAAGCGGCAGCTTCGAGTTCCGTTCTGGTTTTGTCGTCAATGGTCATGGCCGTTGTTCCCGCGTTGAGGACATTAGCTCCGGAAGCGGAGAACCCGGTTTTCCGAAGCGATCATGCCCAGGCATGGAGGCAAGCATATTGATATCAGGTGGGAAGTGTCACAGATTTTGCCATATCGGCGCGCAAAACAGGGCGCTGCCGGAGGTTTCGGCTCCTGCGGCCCATTCAAGCTTTACCGCCGAGCCACGCCAAATCGTTAATCATTTGATATAGCCTCACTGCATGACTGCACCAGATTCTCTCCGTTCCACCCCCCTCACCGCTCGCCTGACCGCCGGCCTCCTGCCGGTCCTGGCATTTGCGGTGATGTGCCTGTGGAACGGTTCCGCCGCGGCCGACTTCCGGCTCTGCAACAACACCTCGAGCCGCGTCGGCATTGCCCTCGGCTACAAGGATGCCGAGGGCTGGACCACCGAGGGCTGGTGGAACGTGTCCTCGCGCAGTTGCGAGACCCTGCTGCGTGGAACGCTTGTCGCACGGTTCTATTACATCTATGCGCTGGATTACGACCGCGGCGGTGAATGGTCGGGACAGGCCTTCATGTGCTCGCGGGACAAGGAATTCACCATCAAGGGCACCGAGAACTGTCTGGCACGCGGCTTTGACCGCACCGGCTTTTTCGAGGTCGATACCGGCGAACAGCGAGCATGGACCGTGCAATTGACCGAAGCCAACGAGCAGCCGGCGCAGCGCGTGCCGGGAATTCCGGGGACGGTGGGCCCGGGCAATCCGGGCGGGGTTCCAGGGCTGGCCCCGGGCTCGACGCCGCCGGGCTCGCCGGGACTGCCGCCAGCCGCGGCGCCGAAGCAATGAGACGGCTCCGTCGCATCAAGATCCTCGCCACCCTCGGCCCGGCATCGTCCGACAGCGCCATGATCCGGAAACTGTTCGAGGCTGGCGCGGACGTGTTCCGCATCAACATGAGCCACACGTCGCACGACAAGATGCGCGAACTGGTCAAGACCATCCGCAATGTCGAATCGAGCTATGGCCGGCCGATCGGCATCCTCGTCGACTTGCAGGGCCCGAAACTACGGCTCGGCGCCTTTGCCGAAGGTTCGACCCAGCTCAACAACGGCCAGAGCTTTGTGCTCGATTCCGACAAGACGCCGGGCGACAACAGCCGCGTCCAGCTTCCGCATCCGGAAATCCTGGCGGCGCTGCGGCCGGGTCATGCGCTATTACTCGACGACGGCAAGGTACGCCTGATCGCGGAAGAGACCTCGCCCGAACACGCCGTGACGCGGGTGGTGATCGGCGGCAAGATGTCGGACCGCAAGGGTGTCAGCCTGCCCGATACCGACCTGCCGGTGTCGGCGATGACGCCAAAGGACCGCGCCGACCTCGAGGCGGCGCTGGTGACCGGCGTCGACTGGATCGCGCTGTCTTTCGTGCAGCGCGCCGAGGACGTCAGCGAAGCCAAGCGGATCATTCGCGGCCGCGCCGCGGTGATGGCCAAGATCGAAAAACCGCAGGCGATCGACCGGCTTGCCGAGATCCTCGAAGTCTCCGACGCGCTGATGGTGGCGCGCGGCGATCTCGGCGTCGAACTGCCGCTGGAGCGGGTGCCTAGCCTGCAGAAACAGATGACACGCATGGCGCGCCGCGCCGGCAAGCCGGTCGTCGTCGCAACCCAGATGCTGGAATCGATGATCCAGTCGCCGGTGCCGACCCGCGCCGAAGTCTCCGACGTCGCCACCGCGGTCTATGAAGGCGCCGACGCCATCATGCTGTCGGCGGAATCCGCCGCCGGGAAATTCCCGGTCGAGGCGGTCTCGACCATGAACCGCATCGGCGAGGAAGTGGAGCGCGACCCGACCTATCGCTCGGTGCTGACGGCGCAGCGGCCCGAACCGGAGAATACCGTCGGCGACGCCATTGCGGACGCCGCGCGGCAGATCGCCGAGACGCTGGAGTTGTCGGCGATCATCTGCTGGACCTCGTCGGGCTCGACGGCGATCCGGGTCGCGCGCGAACGGCCGAAGCCGCCGGTGGTGGCGATCACGCCGAATCTTGCGACGGGGCGCAAATTGTCGGTCGTGTGGGGCGTCCATTGCGTGGTGGCGGAAGACGCGCACGACCAGGACGACATGGTCGATCGCGCCGGCTCGATCGCGTTCCGCGACGGTTTTTCGAAAGCCGGCCAGCGCATCATCGTCGTTGCCGGGGTGCCGCTCGGCACACCCGGCACCACCAACATGATCCGCATCGCCTATGTCGGACCGAACGGCGACGCGCAGTGGTGACGGCTGCGTCTACTGCAGCGTCGCGTCGAGCGTGATCTTGGTATTCAAGAGCTTCGACACCGGGCAGCCGGCTTTCGCCATGCCTGCGAGTTCCTGAAACTTCGCGTTGTCGGCGCCGGGGATCTTTGCCGTCAGCGTCAGATGTACTGCGGTGATGGCAAAACCGTCGGCGACCTTCTCCAGCGTGACGTCGGCTTTGGTTTCCATATGCTCGGCGGTGAGCTTGGCTTCACCCAGGATCAGCGACAGCGCCATGGTGAAACAGGCGGAATGCGCGGCACCGATCAGTTCTTCCGGATTGGAGCCGGGCTTGCCCTCGAAGCGGCTGGCGAAGCCGTAGGGATAGTCGCTGAGCGCGCCGCTCTTGGTCGAGATCGCGCCCTTGCCGTCCTTGATACCGCCCTGCCATTTGGCCGATCCGTGAGTCACCGTCATTTTTCTTTCTCCTTGTTCAAACCGGGGCATGATCAATACGCCCGAGCGTGGCGGATTGTTGCGTCAAAGGCGTGTCGCGAGGAGATGATTTTTCAGGCACCGACCAGCGTCTTCGCCGGCAGCACCGCCTGCACCACGAGGCCGCGGGCGCGGGCGTCGAGGACGCCGACGGCGCGCAGCGCCAACAGCGTCACCGTCTGCACGGCGTCGCGCAGCTTCGGTTGATCGTCCATATTGTCGGGCGCCAGCGGGCCGACCAGGGCTTCGTGCACAGCGCCGAGCAGCGCGGTGGCGGCAAGTGCCGTGTCCTGCGCCGGCAGATGTCCGGCGCGTACCGCGGCATCAATGCGCGCGGCAAGCTCGCCGGAGATTTCACGGCGGCTGGCGAGGCGCGACGCCGAGATGTCGACATCGACAGGCTCGGCCAGGATGCCCCAGGCGAGCTTGCGCTGCGACAGCACGGTGACGGCGACCGTGGTGACGGCAGCCGCCAGCGCCGAGGACGGTCCGGGCGCGGCATCCGCGGCACGGCGGATTGCGGCGAGTTCGTCGCGCGAGACCTCGGCGATCAGTTCGGAAATCAGATCCGCCTTGGAGGGGAAATAACGATAGACGGTGCCGGCCGCGACGTTGGCGCGAACCGCCACCGGCGCGATCTGGACCGCGGCCATGCCGCCTTCGGCCGCGGCATCCCTCGCCGCCGCCAGAATGGCGCTGCGCCGCGCCGCCAGCCGCTTTACGACCTGATGGGTTCGCCGATAGACCATGGCGCGTTTCCCGTCCCCGCGCGCACCCAAAGGGTCCCCAGAAGGCGCGCTTCTTCAATGTCTTGAGCGGCTGAGCGCCAGCCGCTTTGAAAAAGTGAACAACTATTCACGCCGCCTGACAAGACGGATTCGCAACGCCGGGATGACCATGAAAGCGGCCACGGGCGAAGCAGGCGGCCCTGGGCGCCGTTGGACGTCTATGCGCTGGCAGCAGCCAGGGTCGGCGCCGGCTCTTGCCGCCACCAGGGACCGGCGCGGCGAAGAATCAGACTGGACACCACCAGGGTGGCCGCGAATCCGGTCGGCGCGTCCGCAACCATAAAGCCGGCGAAAAGCAGCAGCACGCAGCCCAGTGCCGGGAGTTCATAGGAACGGAAGCCGGTCTTCAGTCCGATCCGGAACAGGAACGCGACGGGAATGGCGAGCACCATCATGTCGTACATGAAAAGATAGGGCGTGGTGAGCAGGGTGCCGGCGGCGAGCGCCGCCGCCTTCAGCGTGTAGGGCACGCGACCGCGCCACATCAGCACCAGCACGACGGCAACGGAAGCGGTCAGAACCCAATGGAATCCCCACGCCAGCGCTTCGCTGCCGCCGAAATAGCGCACCAGCGAATACAGGCTTTGCAGCCTCCACCAGCTGGCTTTGCCCTCGCTCAGGAAGGCTTGCGAGGCTTTCGGCATCCAGTGGAAGAACGCCAGCCAGCT
>JAIEPP010000685.1 GCA_019748335.1 Xanthobacteraceae bacterium | reverse complement strand
CGCTTGAATACGCTCAGTTCATGCTCGCCAACATGGCACGCACGCAGGACGTGGCGGAAGGCTTTGCCGCCTTCAACGCCAAGCGTCCGCCCAACTGGACCGGCCGATGAGCGTGCAGGCCCAGTCCGACGCGCGCCGCGTCCGCATCGGCGGCGGCGCCGGCTTTTGGGGCGACACGCCCGAAGGGCCGGCGCAACTGGTGCGTTCCGGCGTCGACTACCTCGTGCTCGACTATCTCGCCGAGATCACCATGTCGATCCTGGCGCGGATGAAGGCCAAAAACCCCGCGCTCGGCTATGCCACCGACTTTGTCTCGCATGTGATGAAGCCTCTCGCCGGAGAGATCGCGCAGCGCGGCGTGAAGGTTGTCGCCAATGCCGGCGGGGTCAACCTCGACGCTTGCCGAGATGCGTTAGAGGCGGTCCTGCGTGAGCAGGGGGTAGATCTGAAGATCGCGATCGTGCGCGGCGACGATCTTTCGGCGAAGGCGGCGCATCTGCGCGAAGCCGGCGTCCGCGAAATGTTCCGCGGCGAGCCATTGCCTGAGCAGATCGCCAGCATGAACGCCTATCTCGGCGCCTTCCCGATCGCCGCGGCGCTCGATGCCGGCGCGCATATCGTGCTGACCGGCCGCTGCGTCGATTCAGCACTGGCGCTCGGTCCGCTGATTCATGAATTCGGCTGGCGCGCCACCGACTACGATCTGCTGTCGGCGGGAACGCTCACGGGCCATCTGATCGAGTGCGGCGCACAGGTGACGGGCGGGCTGCTGACGGACTGGCGACTGGTCAAAGGCTGGGACCGGATGGGTTTCCCGATCGCGGAATGCCGTGCCGACGGCTCCTTCGAGATCACGAAGCCCGAAGGCACCGGCGGTCTGGTCTCGATCGCAGGCGTCGGCGAGCAGATGACCTATGAGACCGGCGATCCCGGCGCCTATGTCGTGCCCGATGTCGTCTGCGACTGGCGCGACGTGCGGCTGCAGCAGGTCGGTCCCGACCGGGTGTATGTCTCCGGCGCCCACGGACGTCCGCCGACGCCGACCCTGAAGGTGAGCGCGACCTACAGCGACGGTTACCGCGCCTCCGTCACGATGATGATTGCCGGCCGCGAGGCCGCCGCCAAGGCGCAAGCCGTGGGCGAAGCCATTCTGGCCCGTTCGTCCCGGATGATGGCGGAAGCGAAGCTGGCGCCCTATGCCGAGACCTCGCTCGAGATCATCGGCGCCGAGTCGAGCTACGGGGCGCAGAGCCGGGCGCAAGGCGCCCGCGAAGTGGTCCTCAAGATCGGGGTGCGACACCCCCAGCGCGCCGCGCTCGATATCTTTGCGCGCGAAATCTATCCGGCGGCGACCGCGATGTCCCAGGGGTTGACCGGTTTCGCCGGGGGAAGGCCCGAGCCGCAGCCGGTGGTGCGGCTGTTCTCCTGTCTCATCGATCGCACCGAGGTCCCAGTCTCGGTCGAGATTGGCGGACGGGTCATCGACGTTCCGCATCATATTCCCAATAGCGACGGCACTGCGCCTTCGGCGCGCGAGGTTGCACCGTCAAACCCGTTCACCGGCGAGACGGTACGCGTTCCCCTGATCGCGCTCGCCTATGGCCGCAGCGGCGACAAGGGCGACATCGCGAATATCAGCGTCATCGCGCGTCGGATGGAGTTCGTCGACTTCATCCGCGCAGGCGCAACAGCGGATGCGGTGCGTGCCTATATGGGCCACTTCGTCCAGGGTGAGGTCGAGCGCTTCGAATGGCCCGGCATCAGCGGATTCAATTTCCTGCTTCACCGCGCGCTGGGCGGCGGCGGCGTTGCCTCGTTGCGCCATGATCCGCAGGGAAAATCCTATGCGCAGATCCTGCTTGATCTGAAAGTCGCCGTTCCATCGGATTGGATCGCCGCGGGCGGACTGCTCGCGGACTGGCAGAGCGAGGCGGAGAGGGCGGCGTGAGCCAGTCAGCAGAAGCAGAGCCGTTGTTCCGCAAGGTGCTGGTCGCCAACCGCGGTGAAATCGCGGTGCGCGTCATGCGTACCCTGCGCGCGATGAACATCTTAAGCGTCGCGATATGCCATCGCGTCGAACGCGATGCGGTACATGCGCGCTTCGCCGACGAGGCCTATGAGATCAAGGGAGAGACGCCGGTCGCGGCCCATCTCGACGCGGATGCGATCATCGCGGTCGCGCGTGATTGCGGCGCCGACGCGATCCACCCAGGCTACGGTTTTCTATCGGAGAACGCGACGTTCGCGCGCAAGGTCGTTGCGGCGGGAATGACCTTCATCGGCCCGGATGCCGACACTATCGACCTGATGGGCGACAAGATTTCGGCGCGCAATTTCGCGGCCAAGCACGACGTGCCGGTCGCACCGTCGGTGCAGGCCCAGGACGATATGTCGGGCTTCGTCAGAGCCGCGTCGGAAATCGGATTTCCGCTGCTGATCAAGGCCGCGGCGGGCGGCGGCGGCAAGGGCATGAGCGTCGTGCGCGATGCGTCGGAATTGAGCGAGCGCGCGCGGATCGCTTCCAGCGAGGCGCAACGCTATTTCGGCGACGGCCGCATCTATGCCGAGACCTATGTCGATCGTCCACGGCACATCGAAGTCCAGGTGCTGGGCGACGGCAAGGGCGGCGCGATCCACCTGTTCGAGCGGGAGTGCTCGATCCAGCGCCGTTTCCAGAAGATCGTCGAGGAGGCGCCCTCGGCGCCGCTGCCGGAGGCGACGCGTGCCGCGATCTGCGATGCCGCGGTGCGGCTTGCGGCTGCCGCACGCTACAAGAACGCAGGAACGGTGGAGTTCATCCTGGGCAGAGATGGGCGGTTCTTCTTCCTCGAAATGAACACGCGCCTGCAGGTGGAGCATCCCGTCACCGAGATGATCTGCGACGTCGACCTCGTCCGGGCCCAGATCGAGATCGCGGCGGGGGGGGGCCTGCCGTTGATACAGCGGGAGGTCCGAGCCAATGGACATGCGATCGAGTGCCGAATCTGCGCTGAAGACCCCGACGCCGGCTTCCTGCCGGCGACCGGACCGATCCGGCTGCTGCGCGCGCCCACAGGCGAGCATATCCGCTTCGAAAACGCGCTCGAGCAGGGCCAGCGGGTGACGGCCGACTTCGATCCGATGCTGGCCAAGCTCGTCGTGTGGGGCAGGGATCGCGCGGAAGCGACCGACCGTATGGTGGCCGCGCTGAAGCAACTGACGATCCTGGGGCTGCGGACCAACATCGACTACCTGATCCGCCTGCTGGAAGCCGCGGCTTTCCGTGACGGCGCGCTGCATACCGGCTTCATCGCAGAGCATGCGGATATTCTCGCGCCTGCAACGGTCGACGAACGTCTTCGCGACCGTATCCTGATTGCGGCCGCGCTGGGCCAGCGTGCGTTCCGCGAGGCCATCACAGTGGTCGGGGAGCCTCATGCCTCGATGGCCGGGTGGAGGAACTGATGCCGCTGCACCTGACCCTCAACGGCGAGAAGCATTCGATCGAGATCCTGAGGCGCAAGCCGTATCTGGTGCTCAAGGTCGACGGCCGCACCCACGAAATTCCCGACTGGTCGGCCGAGTCCATCGGCGAGATGGCGGTCGATGGCAGCGCCACGGGCATCGCCCGTGCATTCGTCGACGAAGGCGGGCGCGAGACCTGCTTCGTTCGTATCGATGGCCGAACCCATGAGGTCGTGCTGATCGATCCGCGGGAGGAAGGCGCGGGTCACGATGCCACGCGCGACGAAATCCATGCGCCGATGCCCGGCGCGATCGTCTCGGTGCACAAGCAGGCGGGCGAGCAGGTCGTGCGCGGCGAGACCGTCATCACGATCGAGAGCATGAAATTGCAGACGGCGCTGGCCGCGCCACGCGACGGCCGGCTTCTCGATGTGCTGAAGCGGGCCGGCGAGGGCTTCGACAGGGACGAACTTCTGGCGCGGCTCGAGCCCGCGGACGAGGTCTGAGAGCATGCGCAAGATCCAGTCGATGATTTCCACGACCGGCGCGGACTTCCGACGCAATGAGGCGCGTAACCGCGAGCTGGTTGCGCAGTTCCGGGCGAAGCAGGAGCACGCGCGCCACGTCCGGCCGAAGCGCGATCTCGAGCGTCTGTCGAGCCAAGGCAAGATGCGGCCGCGCGAGCGGATCGAAAAGCTGCTCGATCCCGGCACGCCGTTCCTGGAACTGTCGTCGCTGGCCGCCAATATGGCCTATGACGGCGAGGCGCCGTCGGCGAGCTCCATTGTCGGCATCGGCATCGTCAGTGGCCGCGAGGCGATCATTCGCGCCGACGATCCGAGCGTGAAGGGCGGCGCCTGGTACCCGCTCTCGGTCAAGAAGATCGTGCGTGCGCTCGACATCGCGATCGAGAACCGGCTTCCGGTCGTCCATCTCTGCGACTCCGCGGGTGGCTTTCTGCCGCTGCAGTCGGAGCTGTTTCCGGACCGGCACATGGCCGGACGGATCTTCCGCAATCAATCGATCCTGTCGAAGATGGGCGTCAAGCAGCTCTCGCTGGTGTTCGGCCATTGCACGGCGGGTGGCGCCTATATTCCGGCGCTGTCGGACTACAGCGTTATCGTGCGCGGTACCGGCGCGGTGTTTCTCGGGGGCCCGCCACTGGTCAAGGCGGCGACCGGCGAGGAGTCCACCGTGGAGGAACTCGGCGGCGCCGACATGCACACCAGCGTCAGCGGCACCTGCGACTATCCGGCTGCGAACGAGGATGAGGCGATCCTGATCGGCCGCGAGATCGTCGCGCAATGGGACAGGCCGCAGAAGTGGCCGATCCAGCGCGAGACGCCGGAGCCGCCGGCCTACGACCCGCAGGAGCTCTACGGAATCCTGCCCGACGACATCAAGAAGCAGTTCGACATGCGCGAGATCATCGCGCGCATCGTCGACGGCAGCCGCTTCCACGAATACCAGCCGAACTACGGCTCGACGCTGATTTGCGGCTTCGCCAACATCTGGGGCTTCAAGGTCGGAATCCTCGCCAACAATGGTGTGCTGTTCAACGACTCCTCGCTGAAGGGCGGCCATTTCATCGAGCTGTGCGACCAGAACAACACGCCGCTGGTGTTCTTGCAGAACATCACGGGCTACATGATCGGCCGCGACTACGAGCGGCGCGGCATCACCAAGGACGGCGCCAAGATGATCATGGCGCAGAGTTGCGCCCGCGTCCCGAAATTCACGGTGATGTGCAACGGCTCGTTCGGAGCTGGCAATTACGGCATGTGCGGACGCGCGTTCGACGCGCGGCTGCTGCTGGCCTGGCCCAACCACCAGATCGGCGTGATGGGAGGCGACCAGGCCGCCAACACGCTGGCGGAGGTCAAGGCGAACCAGATGCGCCGGGCCGGCGAGCCGGTCGACCAGGCCACGCTGGCGCATGTGCGTGCGGAAACGCTCGCCGCGTATCAGGAGCAGATCTCGGTCTATTACTCCACATCCGAGCTGTGGGACGACGGCGTCATCGATCCCGTCGACACGCGCAACGCGCTGGGGATGGCGATTTCGGCCTCCCTCAACGCACCGCTTGGCGAGAAGGGTTACGGCGTCTTCCGCTTCTAGCCCCGGGCATTGGCCTGCGAGCGAACGGGAAACGCCGAGGCGGAGGAGAGGCCATGGGGCTGCGGTCATTCACGTTAGTCGACGTCATGAGGCGCAATGCGGCGATCTTTCCGGACCGGGCCGCGTTCGTCTTCGGCGACCGGCGCATTTCTCACGTTGATTATCTTGCCCGCGTCGAGCGGTTGACGGCAGCGCTCTCGGAATTTGGCATCGCCAGCGGCGATCGCATCGCGGTGCTCGCCGACAACTGTCCGGAATTCGTCGATCTCTATGGCGCCGCGGCGTGGCTCGGCGCGATACTGGTTCCGATCAACTGGCGCCTGAGCGCCGGCGAAATCGCCTATATCATCGCCGACGCGGCCCCAAAACTGGTTGTCGCGGACACCGCGCATCATGCGGTCTTCCTCACTGCCCGGCCGGAATTTGGCGGCGTCGCGGGCTGGATCGGCATCGGCTTTGCGGCCGCGCCGTTTGTTGCGCTCGACGACTGCCTGTCCGGCGCGGCCGTCGCGCCGTCTCCGCACAGCGGCGATGGGCCGCTCGCGATGATCCACACCGCGGCGGTCGGCGGTCGCCCGCGTGGCGCACTGGTCTCGCAGGCCGGATTGCTGGCCAATGCGATGCAGGCGATCCACGTCTGGTCAGTCCGGGAAGGCGATGTCAGCTACGCGCCGCTGCCGCTGTTTCACATCGCCGGCCTCAATCTGTTGCTGACCTGTCTCTGCGCCGGCGCAGCGAGTGTCGTCGTGCCGCGGTTCGAGGCGCAGGGGGCGGTGAGGCTGATTTCTTCGGAACGGGTCACGCTGTTCGTCGAGTTTGCCCCGATGCTCGGCGCGCTCCTGGATGCGGCCGGCGACGGGCGGTCGCTGGCGAGCCTGCGTGTGGTGAGCGGGCTCGATACGCCGGAGACGATCGCGCGGTTCGAGTCCACCTGTCCTGGCGCATGCTTCTATGCCGGCTTCGGTCAGACCGAGACATCCGGCTTCGTGACCATGGCGCCGTTCCGCGAGCGGCCGGGTTCGGCAGGTCGGCCGGTTCTCATGGTCTCCATCGCCGTCGTCGACGAGAGCGATCATCCCGTGCCCACGGGGGAAACCGGTGAGATCGTGGTGCGTGGACCGGTCGTGTTCGAGGGCTACTGGAATTGTCCTGACGATACGGCGGCAACCGTCCGCAACGGCTGGCATCATACCGGGGACAACGGCGCCTTCGATGCCGACGGTTATCTCTGGTACCGCGGACGCAACGCCGCCAAGGAGCTGATCAAGCCCGGCGGCGAGAACGTCTATCCGGCGGAAGTTGAGGCCGCGCTGAAAGCCCATGCCCAGGTCGCCGAGGCCGTCGTGTTCGGCGTGCCCGACAAGGAGTGGGGCGAGGCCATCAAGGCGGTATGTATCCTGCACGCCGGAGCCGCGACGACCTCGGAGGAGATTTCCGCCTTCGTCGCCAGCCGCATCGCCCGTTACAAGCGGCCGAAGCACCTGGTGCTGGCGCAGGAACTGCCGCGTCTCGAAGATGGCCGAATCGACCGGGTCAAGGCAAAGGCACTCTTCTCTTAGAG
>JAIEPP010000118.1 GCA_019748335.1 Xanthobacteraceae bacterium | reverse complement strand
GGTGGACCAGAAAATTTCGGCGCTGGTTCTCGTCAAGGGGCAGCTCTCGTCGCCCGACGAGTTCGGCGCCATCATCCTGCGCGCCAATGCCGATGGTTCGACGGTGCGGCTGCGCGATGTCGCCCGCATCGAGATCGGCGGGCTCAGCTATCAGTTCAACACCCGGCTCAACGGCAAGCCTACGGCGGGCCTTTCGGTGCTGCTGTCGCCGACCGGCAATGCGCTGGCGACCGCAAGCGCCGTGGAAGCCAAGATGAAGGAGCTGTCGCGCTTCTTCCCGGCCAATATCGCCTACGAGATCCCCTACAACATTACCCCGGTCGTAAAGGCCTCGATCGAGAAGGTGCTTTCGACGCTGGTAGAAGCCGTGGTGCTGGTGTTCATCGTGATGTTCCTGTTCCTGCAGAACATCCGCTACACCATCATCCCGACCATCGTGGTGCCGGTGGCGCTGCTCGGCACCTGCGCGACGCTTTTGGTCGCCGGGTACTCCATCAACATGCTCACCATGTTCGGCATGGTGCTGGCGGTCGGCATCCTCGTCGACGATGCCATCGTCGTGGTCGAGAACGTCGAGCGCATCATGGCGGAAGAAGGCCTGCCGCCGAAGGAGGCGACCCGCAAGGCGATGTCGCAGATCACGGGCGCCATCATCGGCATCACGCTGGTGCTGATCGCGGTATTCGTGCCGATGGCGTTCTTTCCGGGATCGGTCGGCATCATCTACCGTCAGTTCTCCGTCACCATGGTCGCGGCGATCGCGTTCTCGGCGCTGCTGGCGATGTCGCTGACGCCGGCGTTGTGCGCGACTTTGCTGAAGCCGGTGACGGCTGGCCACGGTCATGCGCGAAAGGGCGTGTTCGGCTGGTTCAACCGCATGCTCGATTCCAGCCGCGACGGTTATGCGCGTACGGTCAAGGGTTCGCTGAAGCGCACCGGGCGCTTGATGCTGATCTACGCCGCGCTGATGATCGGGTTGAGCTGGGCCTTTGTCCGTCTGCCCGGCGGCTTCCTGCCGGTCGACGACCAGGGCTTTATCACCACCGACGTGCAGACGCCGTCGGATTCCTCCTACGCCCGCACCGAGGCCGCAGTCGAGAAGGTGGAAAACTATCTGAAAGGCCGCGCCGGCGTCGAGAACGTGACGTTCCTGACCGGCTTCAGCTTCCTCGGCCAGGGCGTCAACACCGCGCAGGCCTTCATCTCGCTGAAGGACTGGTCGGACCGGCCGTCCAGTGAGTCGGCGGCCGCGATCGTCGCTGACATCAACCGCGACCTGTCGTCGATCCGCGATGCCAGGATCACCGCGCTGCAGCCGCCGCCGATCGACAATCTCGGCAACTCCTCGGGCTTCTCGTTCCGTCTGCAGGACCGCGGCCAGAAGGGCTATCCGGCGCTGACGGCCGCGGCCGACCGGCTGATCGCGGAAGCCAATGCCAGCCCGGTGCTGCAGAAGGTTTATGTCGAGGGCCTGCCGCCGGCGCCGCAGGTTAATCTCACGATCGACCGCGAAAAGGCCGGCGCCTTCGGCGTCACCTTCGAGGACATCAACAGCACCATCTCGACCAATCTCGGCTCGAACTACATCAACGACTTTCCAAACCGCGGCCGGATGCAGCGCGTGATCGTGCAGGCTGACCGCGACAGCCGCATGAACACCGACGACATTCTCAACTACAACGTCAAGAACAGCCGTGGCCAACTGGTGCCGCTGTCCTCCTTCGCGACGGTCGAGTGGCAGAAGGGGCCGACGCAAATTGCGGGCTTCAACTTCTATCCGGCGGTGCGGATCAGCGGCGAGGCCAAACCCGGTTACACCTCCGGCGACGCCATTGCCGAGATGGAACGGCTCGCCGGCAAGCTGCCGCGCGGTTTCGGTTTCGAATGGACCGGGCAGTCACTGCAGGAAAAGCTCTCGGGTTCGCAGGCGCCGTTCCTGCTCGGGCTATCGGCGCTGGTGGTGTTCCTGTGTCTGGCCGCGCTCTATGAGAGCTGGACCATCCCGCTCGCGGTGCTGCTGACAGTGCCGCTCGGCATCTGCGGCGCGGTGCTGGCGGCGTCGTTGCGCGGCCTGCCCAACGACGTCTATTTCACCGTCGGCCTGATCACCATCATCGGCCTCGCGGCGAAAGACGCCATCCTGATCATCGAATTCGCCAAAGATCTGCGCGCGCAGGGCAAGCCGCTGATCGAAGCGACGGTGGAAGCCTGCACGTTGCGCTTCCGCCCGATCCTGATGACGGGTCTTGCCTTCGTCTGCGGCGTGCTGCCGATGGTGATCGCCCAAGGCGCCGGCGGCGCCAGCCAGCAGGCGCTCGGCACCAGCGTCATGGGCGGCATGATCGCCGTGGTGATTTTGGCGCTGCTGATGGTGCCGGTGTTTTTCGTCTCGGTGCAGCGCGTGCTGGCGGGAGATAGGGAGAAGGTGGAGGCGACCGCGGGAGCCGAGGTGGTCGGCCAGCCGGCGCCAGTGAAGCGATAGACGCCGTCATGCTCCGCGACCTCGCGACGCCACGGCTTCGCCAGTGCTTGCGGCCGTTGAGAAGCCTTGGAGCAGAGGCGGCCGCTACAGCCAGTCCATGAACCATGAATTTGCCGGGTTGAAGCAGCGCGAAAGTCCGCCATGCCCAATCGCCGACGTGCTACTGCATGGCAGCGAACCGACGCTATGTGCCAAAGGCGGAAGTGTCAGGCCAAAATAGGTATCGCCGAGTCGGTGCCCGGGGGACGAAAACACCCAAGCTAGACGGGCAGTTCGACCTAAACGCGTGACGAAGTCTTAACTCGCGCACTTGATGATGCGTCAGCGCCGAGCGGCAAAATCGGAGTTCGTTCATTTCCTTCGAGGACGATCTCGGCGTGGCGATGGAGTTACTACATGATTGTCGGAATTCGGAGAATCGCTCCGGCGATTGGCATCGCCGCTACTTTGGTCAGCTCGGGCATAGAAGCGCAAAGTGGGCCGCCCAACTCGTACGGTACGGCTTTTGCCGTGACGAAAGATGGCGATCTCGTTACCAACGCGCATGTCGTGGCGGGCTGCACTGCCGTAACTGCTCGTCTCGGAGCCACCGAATTCCAGGGCAACGTTGTCGTGCGCGATGACAACGATGATCTCGCGCTTGTGCATCTGAGCAATCAAAGCACGCATTTTGCCTTCTTGCGAAAGCGACCCGAGGTTCGGGTGGGTGACACCGCTATCACGTTTGGATTTCCATTGCCTAATGCGCTTTCGCACGACGGTAATTTGACAGTCGGATATGTATCGTCCCTAGCGGGAGTTTCCGACAATCCAACTTACTTCCAGGTCTCAACACCAATTCAGCCAGGCAGCAGTGGCGGATCATTACTGGACAGCGGCGGGAACGTAATTGGAGTCGTAGCTAAAAGAATGAATCCAGAAAAATTTCCAAGCAAAGGGGATACCGCTCAGTTAGTGAATTTTGCAGTCAGTCTGAAAGTGCTGCGGACTTTTCTAGATAGGAACAAGATAGCTTTGACCGAACGCGACTCTTCCAAGGGTCTGAGCGTTGCTGATGTTGGGGATGAAGCAAGACTGTTTTCTTATTCAGTCCGTTGTGCACCAAACAACCAAATGAGCACCGCAAAACCCAGTGGGGCTGAGACGCAAAGTGATGATACAAGCGAGCGAGCTGTTTTGTATGAAGAGGATTTGGCGGATGGGCACGGCAGACGCTTTGTGGGTTCAGTTGCCTGGCGAATTGAACCATTGTCGGCCCAAGGTGCACACGGCTCCCGTATATTGCGAGGCGATATTCATTTCCTTGGCCAGCTGGACGTAATCCTCATTGTTAGCGAGAGCTTGGGCGAAAATCGACCGGCGAATTGCAAAATCGAAGTCACCTTCGACACAGCGCAATCCGCGCGGGGGTCAGATCGTGAGCGTACCCGGGGTTCTTATGAAAATTGGTGAAGAGACCAAGGGCGCTCCAATTGTGCTGCGGTCGACTCAATCAGGTCCAGCGAGTTTCGCGCTCTTGTGTGATGAGAATAACCGGCAACAAAATCTCAAGTTGCTCAGGGAGCGAGCTTGGATCAACCTTCCCATCATTTACAAAGATGGTCATCGCGCGATTATCGCGCTCGGGAAGGGAACATCTGGACTTAGGGCATTTAATGAACTTCTTCCAGAGTAGGGCTGTGCTTTCGGCTCCCTCGACAAAAAATTCCAGTCCGTTCAGCGCGCCGGGCGGCCTATAGCGGGGCCGGGACTGATTGGAAGTGCGACTTCTGGTTTGGATCAATCGCTACAGGGGCGACACTGCGGCAAGTCCGGCCATGTCGGCTCTGCCACGAAAGCGGAAGTAAATTCAGAGCTGGACGGCTTCGCTAGAGGCGCGCTCCGCATCCAGCGAACATGAGTGGACTGCCCTAAACGGATGTTGCCGAACAAGCCGTGCGGCGTTCGGCAAGTAGACGAACGAGGTCGCGTACCGATGGCATCGTCTGGATCCTGCGTTCAGGTGCATCATGGAGCAACCTGCCGGCGACCGTGGTCCTCGCACGACTTGTTACAATCGGCTCGTCGGGTGGATCATGGCGTTATCCCGCTGATTTGCCCGACGTGTCAACGTTTAATTCGACGCTCGATCAGCGTCCCGGCTACTGTGCATGGGGTTGTTTTCAATATTTTGGCTGGGAGCGCTGGGCTCCTCCGGTCCGCCGCCTCCAGAAGGCTGAATCACCCGATCGCCGATGAAGCGACGGGCGTCGCCCGGAATCGTCGCCCTACTTCCCCAGCGCTTTGATGATCTTCACCAGCTCAGCGTGCACGAATTCGTTGCCGCAGAGCACATGGCCGGTCTTGAGCGGGTCGCTGGCACCGTCGACGCAAGAGACGGTGCCGCCGGCTTCGCGGATCATGATCTGGCCCGCTGCCATGTCCCAGGGCTGCAGGTTGCGTTCCCAGTAGCCGTCGAGGCGGCCGGCGGCGACGAAGGCCATGTCGAGCGAGGCGGCGCCGAAGCGGCGGAAACCGGCGACCTTGCTCTGCAGCGCGGCCATCTCGCGCAGCGCCAGTTCGTGGTCGCCGCGGCCGATATGCGGCAGGCCGCAGGCGATCACGCATTCGTTGAGCTGGCGGCGTCCGGCGACGCGCAGCCGCTGGTCGTTGAGGAAGGCGCCCTTGCCCTTCTCGGCGATGTAGAGCTCGTCGTTGGCGGGATTGTAGATCACGCCGGCAATGATGGTGCCCTCGCGTTGCAGGCCGATCGAGATCGCGAATTGCGGAATGCCGTGCAGGAAATTCGTCGTGCCGTCCAGGGGATCGACGATCCAGGTGTGGCTCTTGTCGGCGCCTTCGCGGGTGCCGCCTTCCTCGCCGATGAAGCCGTAACCCGGCCGCGCCTTGGCGAGATCCTTGTAGAGCACTTCCTCGGCGCGCTTGTCGGCGAGGCTGACGAAGTTCGCCGGCCCCTTCAGCGACACCTGCAGATGTTCGATCTCGCCGAGGTCGCGTTTCAGGCCACGGCCGGCATTGCGCGCGGCTTTCACCATGACGTTGATAAGGGCTGAATGCAGCATGATGCGAGGCTTATGTGCGAGGAAAAGGGCCAATATGGCCGGGACTTAAGGGACTGGGTGCCCTGCTGATGTGCCGCCGTCAAGGCGTGATTTGCAAAGCGTTACTTGACCGCGTTGCCGACCCATTTGCGCGCCGCCTCCTGGGCCTTGGCGCGGTCCTCGGGGCTGACGCCCGCCAGCGCCTCGTCCAGCTCCGGATCGCCTTTCCCCGCGGTTTTGGCGACAATGTGCCATTTCAAGCCCTCGACCTTGTCCACCGGTGCGCCCATGCCGCCGACAAGTACGCGGGCGAGGCGGTTTTGCGCGATCGGGCTGTTTTGCCTCGCCGCCTTGCGCAATAGCGCGATGGCGGCGGTCTGGTTCTTCGGCGTGCCGGTGCCGTTATACATCGCGATGGCATATTCGACTTCAGCATCGACGTTGTCGGCCAGCGAGGCCGCCTGCAGCAGCCGCACCGCCTTCTCGATGTCCTTCGGGACGCCGGTGCCCTCCTTGTAGAAGGTCGCGAGCGCGTATTGCGCCTCCGGGTTCCCGGCATCGGCCGCCAGACGCAGCAGTTCGGCGGACCGTCTGAGGTCCTGCGGCAGCGTCTGTCCGTCAAGATAAAGCAGCGCCAGATTATAGGCCGCCTTGGGCTCGCCGAGCTTGGCCGAGGAGGCCAGCAGCTTGACCGCCTGCTCGCGGTCGACCTTGCCGCCGCGGCCGGAGAGCTTCATCATCGCCAGCGCGAACATGGCCTCGCGGTCGCCGGCATCGGCCGCGCGCTGATACCAGTCGGCGGCCTTGGCATAGTCGCGCTTGACACCCATGGCGTTGGCATAGAGCTCGCCCAGCATCGTCATCGCCTTCGGGTCGTTGGCAAAGGTCGCACGCGTGGTCGCCAGATCGAATGCGGTCTTGTAGAGACCGCGCTGATAGGCGCCGTAGACGAGGTCGACATTGGGATCCTCGAACGCGGCTGTCGGCGAGGGCTGCGGTGTGGGCGTTGACGTCGCCGCCGGTTTGGGCGGCGCGGCGGGCTTCTTCGCCGCGGCGGGCGCTTTCGGCTTCGCGGCTTCCTTGGACGTTTCCTTCTTCGCGGCGGACTTGCTCTCTGGCGCCTGTGCCGCCGGCGGCGTCAGCGATATCTGCGCGGACGCAGCCGTGGCGGCCATCGAGAGGCACGCGAGAATCGATATGGGACGCAGGCGTTTCATGTCCTGGTCTATCCGTGCCCGGCTTCGGCTTTTCCGACTGTCGTCGCGTACGCCTGCTTGATCACCTGTTCGATATCAATCAGGGCCGCCTTGGCGCCGCGCGGATCGGCCCAGATGAAATCGCCGACCAAAATAAAGTCCGCGCCGGCGGCGGCAAATTCGAAAGCTTCCTCGCGCGAAACCGCAAAGCCGACGCAGGGCGGCTCGAACAGTTCTTCCCACCATTGCAGCCGCTCGGCGATGGCCTCGACCGAGGGGCGCTGCCCGTTTTTGTCGGGCTCCCCGAACAAAACATAATCCGCGCCGGCTTCGCCCGCGGCCATCGAATCGTGCCGCGTGGCAAGGCCGCCGACACCGGCGATGCGGT